>NZ_JBJUSF010000034.1:0-17680 GCF_046098195.1 Streptococcus sp. ST14 | reverse complement strand
AGAAAATACATCAATTTTGATAAGTAGAAATGGTAAAAACATTGTATAGCATTTTACACAGGAGTCTGGACTTGACTGACTTTTTGGTGATAGATTTGATGAAATAATTACACAAGCTGAATTTACTTCAGAAGATGAACAGTATTTTAAAGGCAAATATATTTGTATAGAAACAAACTTTGCACATATGCTACCAAAACGTGGGGAACAGTTTAAAAATACAATTGGTGAATTTTCCGGAGTTTTATATTTTGAAAAAGTGACTTCTTCAAAAACAGATGCTGAAAAATATTTCTATAAATTGTCGAACAATCGTAATAATAAGAGGGATATTTTTGGGGGAATAAAAATATATAGAGATAGTTTTAGAGTGAGACCTTATGGAGAACCCAAAACATCTGATTATGACTGGCTGCTATTAGCTGGTAGAAAAAATAAATCTCCTGCTGCACCTTCACATCAAACAGGTGCGTGGAGGGTTAATACTGATCAAATAATTGGATCAATTTTTATTTCTCGCATGAATATTACATTACCAGATCAATCCAATAGAGAAGGTATTGTAGAAACAAAGGAATTTGTATTATTAAAAGAATTTTTAATTAATGTAATTCAGGAATTTGAAAAAGATAGACAATATGTTTTTCGTAAGTTAGATGCTCGCTATGACAAAATAATGGAAGCTGCAAGGATACAAGCCGAAATTAATAAGAAGGCAGAAGAAGCAAAAGCAGCTAGAGAAGATAAGAAATTTTTAGGTGATAGCAGTGGACGCAATCAAAAGTCAGAATCTGCTAAAAATTTCATAGATCCAGAAGAAGCTAAGACTGTTTTAGATCATAAAGATACAGTTATTAAAAACTTAGAAGATGAGAATAGATTGCTAAGAACATTAGCTACAACTGGTATAGTTACTAACACTTATGTCCACGAAATTAAAGATATAACTCATAAGCTAAGCATGAAGATTGTTTTGGCTAAAGAAGCTTTGGAATTAGATAGTAACTTGCAAGATGTGTTAAAATATCTAAATGAAGCTAATGTAATGAGAGAATCATTAAGTTCATGGTTCAAGGTAACAATAGGTTCTGTAACACGCGATAAAAGAACTATGAAAAAAACAGATTTAAATCTTCTGATATCACAAACGGTAAAGTCATGGGAAGAAACACTTAAAAACGTTTCAATAGGTATAGAATTTCAAGGTTCAGAAATACAATTAAAATGTTTTCCTTATGATATCGAAAGCATTTTTAGTAATCTGATTGCTAATAGTGTTAGTTCTTTTGAATCCTGTTTTTCAGATAATAAGAGTATAAAAATTGTAGTATCTGACTCAGATAAAGAAATTATTATCAAATACAGCGATTCCGGACAAGGGCTATCTGAAGCCTATAAAAAAAATCCAAGGAAAATATTAGAACCTATGGAAAGTGATAGAAGAAATGAAATGGGAGAAACTATTGGCACTGGTATGGGGATGTGGATTATAAATAGAACTGTTGCTGACTATAATGGAAGTATAGATTTATCTGATAATATGAAACATACTTCTGGATTCTATGCCACTATAAGATTAATAAAGAAATAGAAGTGGAGGGCTGACATGTATAGAATAGGATTTATTGATGATGATAGAAATTCATATGAGGATTATCGAGTACGTTTAGCAAGAAAAGATATTGAATTACTATATCCGGATGGCATTACTGAAATGCCAGAAATGATAGAGTGGCTTTTGTCTAATTGTATTAAATGTCTTATTATAGATTATAAACTTAATAATAAATTTAAGTTTTTAGGGACTGAATTAATTGCTTACATAAATGCGAAAGTCCCTGATTTACCATGCTTAATATTAACTAATTACCCTGAAGAATCGATACGTGAAAATTTAGTAATTATAAATTTGATTGAAGACAGAAATGTTTTAGCCGCAGATGATATAGAAGAGTTTACAAGAAAAATCAAACAGGCTGTTGATGTTTTTGAAAATAGATTACATAAATATCATATCAGTTATGAGGAACTGCTTAAAGCAAAGAAAAATGGTTCTATATCAGCAATAGAAGAAGAACAATTTATAGATCTGTATAAATTATTACGCGCATATGGTGAAGTAGATGACTTGCCAATTCAGCTTTTAAGTAGTGAAGTTAATCAGAAAATTGATGAAATACTTGGAAGAGTAAATGTTTTGGTAGAGGAAGTTGAAAACAGGTAAAAAGTATGCGAATACATGGAAAAAATGAAATCAGTAGAAGTGTTGATGTAAATCAAGAAAATAACTATAAAAAATATGTTCCTCAATTGAGAGAAGACTTTAAACATATATGCGGTTATTGTGGTAAACCAGAAGAGGTTACAACAAAAGGTTTTGAACCAGATCATTTCGTTCCTGACAGAATAGATTCAAGTAGAAAACTTGATTATTCCAATTTAGTATATTCTTGTTTCACATGCAATAGAAAAAAACTCGGCAAATGGCCAACGGAAAATAAAGATAAACCCAATGATGGAGAGTTTGGATTTGTAGATCCTGTATTAAAAGAATATGATACTCATTTAGGCAGAAATAAAGAAGGTAGTATTGAATTCTATACAAATATTGGTAAGTATATGTATAAAAATGCGTTTAGGTTTGATATACGGCCGATGAAGGAAATATGGAAAATTAGTCAATTGATTAACGCAAAGGAAAATTTATTTGAAATTAAGGATAAGCTCACATCAGAGGAATTGATGAAATATTTAGAATTAGATAAGGCTATAGAGGAGTTGAAGAAAATATTATTCGAAAAAAAAGAGTAATAAGATATGATTGCGGTTTTGACTAGATATTAAATCTATAAAATGATGTGTCATGATTTAAATTTATATAAAAACAAATGCTGATATATATAGTTCATATACGATATTCTGAAGCGGTAAGTTTATTAGAGAAGTGTAACTGAACTTCATAAGTTCACTTAACCTTTTGAGTCCTCCCATGCAACAAAATGAGACTGAAGGTCGAGAAGATTCCTTAGGGAGTAACTTGTCGTAGAGTAAGGAGTTTACGACGAAACGATACGTTAACAGCGAACCGCCGATTGTGTAGCTTTTCTCGTAAAAGCCTAGAAATCTTGGTATGAATCAATTATGAAAAGCCTTGATTGTAAGGCTTTTTTGTGTTTTTATGATAGAATATAGATAGTTATAATCGAGAGCAACTAAGAAGCAGTAACAAATATTACATATAAAATAATCAAAAAAAGGAAGATAAAATGACAGAAATTGACAAAAAGAATTTAAAAAATTATCTTTATTGTACATTTGGAATTACTTATATAGCTTGGGGACTTCTTGCCATCTTTACTCAATCTTATATTTTGGGATTAGAAACATTTATAGGGAGAATGTTACATATAGTAGGTGCACTTGGTCCAGCTATTGCAAGTGGCTTTTATTTGAAAAGGAATAATATAAAATTTAAACATTTTTTATTTAGTAAGAAAGAAAATAGTAGTATTTATTTCATTTATCATATGTTAGCAATTTTGATACTATTTTCTGTATCTTCCTTAGAATTAAACGGAGTATCAATTTATCTGATGCCATTATTCTTTATACAACTAATTTTTTTTGGTGGTGGACATGAAGAATTAGGATGGAGAGGAATATTACAACCATTACTTGACAAAAAATATACTTATTGGCAATCTAATTTGATTGTAGGATCAATTTGGGGAATATGGCATCTGCCTTTATGGTTTATAGTTGGAGAAAGTCATCAAGGATTTCCTTTTATTTTATTTTTTATATATACATTATTTTTAAGTTTTGTTTTAGGGCTTCTTTACCGTCAAACGAAATCTGTGGGATACTGTGTATTATTTCATGCATTCGCAAATTTGTTAAATCTCTATTTTGTGTTAAAAATTAATCTTATTTTTATTATCATTTTTATTGGTTATTTGATTTATACTATATTGGAGAGTAATAGAATTAGTAAGGAAACAACATTTTAAAATTTAGATCAGGATATCCATTATTGAAAGTAACGTGTAGTCATTCTAGATAATCAATGTTAGAGACTTTTCTATTTGATGAGACATCACTGCTTGTACGAGCTGATTAAACATGGGTGTAGCTAGTGAAAGTTCTACAGTAAGGAGTTTAAACATGAAATTCCATGAATTTGGTGATAAGAATTTGCCTCCTATTTTACTGATACATGGTGGTGGAAGTTCTTGGTGGAATTATCTTCGTCAAGCACGAATCTTGTCAGAAGAATACCGTATTATTCTACCCACTTTGAATGGCCACGGCGAGGAATATCAACTTGATTATGTTTCTACTGAAGATTCTGCTTTGGAGATTCTAGACTATATCAAAGCAAACTGTGGTGGGAAATTATTTGCAATCGGTGGTGTTTCACTTGGTGGTCAAATTGCCATAGAGCTTTTGTCTTTAGACAGTGAAATTGCTGAGAAGGCCATCATAGATGGAAGCCTCTGTATTCCTCAACTAAGGTTAGCTAAAATCAGCATCTTTCTAGTGTCTCTATTTGGTAAACTGATGTTCAATAAAATCTCTTGCAAACTTCAGTTAAGCATGATGAACAAACTCTATCCTAAACTCGCTTATCCAGAGGAAATAAAAACTTATTATTTGGAGGATTTGCCGAGGACGCCTATCAAAACATTGGTGACCATTTACAAAAACTATATGGGATGTTACAAGCTGAAAGATATGATTTCTGCTAGCAAGGCTCAGGTTCTGTATATCTATGGTGAAAAAGAATTGAACTGTGTGAAAGAATCAGCGAAATTATTTCATCAGCTACATTCAAATACAATTTTGTATGAAGCAAAGGGCTATAACCACGGCTATTTATCAGCTTACCTGCCTTATGAGTGGATTGATTTGGTGGTGCCATTTTTAAAGAGTGACTCATTAGAAATGTGTAACGAATCTGATATGCCATAAGGAGGAATACCATGCTAGGAGCAATTATTGGAGATATTGTAGGTTCAGTTTACGAATGGAACAATATCAAAACGAAGGATTTTCCTTTATTTTGTGAGGATTGTTTTTTCACGGATGATACGGTAAGTCCGAACCTCTGAGTGTGTAAGCTTGTTAGTGAAACATTTTTAATATTCATAAGATTTAAAGTTGATTACAAAAAAGGAAGTATTATCATGGGAATATTCGATGATTTTGAGTACAAAGAAAACTACCAAGATGAAGAAAAAGTAATTGAAGTACTTAAAAAGATTTTAAGAGCAATTCATTTAAATAATTATAGAGATATTATGGATTGTGTTGATGGTTCGGAAGTTGATGATGTAAGAGATTTACTTGAATATATTAACGATTCATTACACTTAAATGATTTTGATAAAATTGATGAATATGGTGTAGATTGTAATTTCCATCCGAATTATGAGTACTCCCAACTACAAGTTTATGAATTTAATGATCAAACTGGCTTTGTTGTTGAATATGAGATGACCTCCGATTCTGAATTAGTAGATTTAACCCTACAATTAGAATTTTTATACAATAATGATGGTTACAAAATAACTTCTATAGATGTCGACCCTAGATAAACAACACTTAATTATCTTCGTTATATGATAAATGCGTATATTAAGGCTAGATAATTTGATTGTAAGTTGCTTAAAATATCGGTTAGTTTTTCAAATATTGGGAGAATGAAAGATGTATCTATTGGAATCGTGCCAAAATGATCATTCTAAAGATTTTGTCGTGTTTGATTCTTTAGAAGATGGAAAAGACTTTGTTTCTCACTGATGATACAGTAAGTTCGAACCGCTGAGTGTGTGAGTTTGTTAGTGAAACGTTGCTAATCCTCAAAATAAAGAAACAAAAATACCATTATTTAGAAATGAAAACCTAAACTGTTTTTAAGGAGGTGTTATATTGATAGAGAGCAGACCTGAGTTTGATAAAATCATATCCTTTGATGAATTTAATAAATACTATTGGTATCGTGATGAACTTTCACAGATATGTAAATCATTAGGGCTTGAAAATAGAGGTACAAAACAAGAACTCAATGATATTATTAAGCAGTACTTCAATGGGAATTTGATTAAAAAATCATCAGTAAAAAGGAAAAAGAAGCGAGTAGAAGTTCTTACCTTAGATACGCCCTTACTTGAGTGCGGATTCTCCTTTAATGCACACTTTAGAGAATATTTCTCAACTTTAACAGGTGTTTCCCCCTTTAAATTTACTGCTGATATGGCCACTGCTTGGAGAAAAGTGAAAAAAGAACATGATTTGAGTTTTACAATCCAAGATATGCTAAAAGTTTATTATGGAGATTCAGACTATGCCAAGTATGATCATTCGGTTTGTCAATGGAATCAATTTTTAAAGGATTTCTGTGCAGACGAAAATAATCGTAATTACTCGGATAAACTAAAAGTAGCTTCTATTCTTTGGAAAGAAGTTAGAAATTCAAAGAACGAAAAAGTTTATTCCAAACAGCTTCTGAAAGAACATAGCGACAAAATAGAGGAGTATCGTAAATAAGCAACTCTTAGTTTAGTGGGTGGAGCGATAGCCTCTATTTTCTTTAAAAAGTTTATAGAGGAAAGATAGATTAAGCGTGAAGAAAGTTGGTGAGAAAAATGGATATTCTAATGAATGAAAAAAGTTTTGATGCTAAAGCGTTAGAAAAATGGAAAAGAAAACACGTAATTTCAGTTTATAAAAACTTGGGACTTTCTTATGATGGGGAAGCGTCAACGGAACAATTATGTGAAGCGTTAATCGAGAAAAAGGTGGAGCTAGGATATGATGCGATTGTCGCAAAAATTCAGAATCAACTGAAATTAGGCGACATCAGTCTAAAGATTGCGACTACACTATCTGGAAAAAGAAGAAAAAAGGCCATGACTAAAATTTATGCAGAAGGAATTGATGTAGAAACATTAGGCAAGGTGATTGATCACGTTACGTTTCTAAATACACCCGAAAATTTGAAAGTCAATTTGTCCGTTTGTCCAGAACACTACGCCTTAGTGCCCCGAGAAGAGGTACTAGAGGTTATTGAAAAAACAGGGAATGCTCCTTTCCCAATGCAATTCTTTATTCAGTTTAACGAAGAAGAGGGAATTCAAACGCCTCGGGATGAAGAGTATCCGTATCAAATCGTCGGAATTGCAAAACTAAAAGACGGGACCATTATTGGAGGAGTGAGACATCAATTCCGTAATGTAGAACAGGGAATTGAGGCGATCACTTGTGTCGAGTTTCCGGCGTTATGCCCTAATTCTATTGTAAAAGACCACCAAATTCACTTGGCGGTGGAGTGGTCAGAGTGGATTCAATGGGCCATTGACCATCAAGATTTATTGCAAAACAGTTAAAGTGGCTTGGGTTGGAATGAGACTACGAATCTATCCATTAGTTTGTAAGGAGGAATATCATGCTAGGAGCTATTATTGGAGATATTGTAGGTTCAGTTTACGAATGGAACAATATTAAAACAAAAGACTTTCCATTATTTCGTGAGGATTGTTTTTTCACGGATGATACGGTAAATCCGAACCGCTGTGTGTAAGCTTGTTAGTGAAACGGAATTAATCCTCTCACCTTTTCATTTTAAGGTAAGAAGGCTTCAAAGCTCCACTGGAGCTTTGAACTCCCCAAACCTTTTGTGTTCCGCGGACGCGCCACGTTGAGGCGGTAAGTCTATTAGTGAAGAGTAATTAATTTTCAGAAGGCTTCCTGCTTTTTTAATCCTACGGACGAAAAATACGGCAAAACCTTATTTTATACAGTAAATTTTCTAACGTTAGAAAAATAGATTTGATGCATTTAGATAAACAAATTATAAATAGGAGAATCGAATGTTTAATTTTTTTAAAAAGAAAGATCCTAAAAACCTCGAAATCAATTTTCATGACAATTCAATGGTAATGAACGGAACCAGCTTGTCTTTTCCTTTATCTTTGAAAGATATTGAGGCCGTGTTAGGAAAGCCTGATCAGGTTGTCAAAAAAGAAAGTAAATACATAAAGTACGTTTACGACAATGCTGGTATTGTATTTGAACATTCGTCTTCTATCCGGAATCATTTAAAGAAATGCAGGGTCTATATTGATGATGAGCATCTACTTTCTACAATCAGTTTCTACTATGGTGATGTTGTAAAACCTATGTTTGGAGAAGAAGAATTACCCAAGATGCCTTGTCAAGCCGTAGTATCCACTGATGGGAAGCCTCCCTATTTTCTTTATGATAGACACAGAACTGGGGATTTCAATTTTATTTTATGGACCCCTCATGGAACCAATTTTAATGGAAGACCAGATGTAATGAGATATCCACTCACCATTTCTTACTATCCAGAAATCAAGCATGAACGTCAAAAATCAAATCCAAAAGTTGTTCAAGAAAAATATCTTCATTTTGATAATCTGAATTTTAAACTAGCTATTATCCAAGTATTGATGTATGATTTAGATATTTTAAAGCCAGCTTTTGATATTTTTGATTTTTCAGAGGAATTTAGCGAGTTGGATATTGATACAGAAAGTACAGAACTTGTAGAGCCTGCCTTAGAATACTTTAAAAATCTTCAGATTTCACAGAAGTATGCAAGTCTTGTAAAAGAGATTGATATGGATGGCGGTAATGAAATTTTTATGAATCTGATTCCTCAGTGGGATGGTGAGGATAGTACTTTTGATTTGAATGAGGTTAGTTTGGTTGAATTAAAGCAGTTCCCAAATTTAAAACAAGCGACAATCATGTCAAGTAATTTTGAACAAGTTAAGGAAACTTTTGCTAAAGCTGGAGTCGACGTAGAACTAGTGTAAGTTTAACTAAACATTTATAAATTTTTGAAAAAATCTTACTGTTATGACTCGAAAAAAGGATTAAGTAAAATATGAAAAAGTTTAAATGGTGTTTATGGGTAACTGGGGTTCTTGTTATTCTTATGACAGCATCTTCATTGAATGCTTGTAGTTTGGGTGGTGAAACCATTCCCAAAAACAGAACAAGGGAACAGTACGAGTTTGAAAAAACGTTTGATCCTATGTTTAAATTTTTGGAACAAGAGCAGAAGGATTTTAATGGGCTGGAAGCTTATAAAAGCAGCGTCTATATAAAAAATGGTGACGAAGTCAAAAGATGTGAAATCGACCTAGACATTACCAAGGCAGATGGTAAGGGCGACTATAGAATACAAATCGGAGAAAATAAAAAAACGGTTCCCGTTAGTTATTCTAATGGCAAGTTGCATTACGATTCAGCGATAGATCCTTTATTTGATGAAGAAATTCTTAACTTAGTTGTCAAAAGAGATGTTTTTGACTCCTTGAATGTAAAAAGAACGTTAAGAACTGGAACAACAGAGCTTAGTGAAATTATCTACCAGCCAGAAACTCAGTCTGAACTCTTTCAGAAACTGAAAATCAAATATGATCTACCAGAGGAAACTACATGCCAAATCAGGGTAAATTACTCAGATAAAACAAATTATGGGATCACAATACAGTTAACATCGAAAGAGATGTCTGTCAAAATTGGTTTAACTATTATTAAAAAACGGGGCTAACGATTTAGGAATGTTATTGAAAAGAGTTTTTTAACTCTGAGAAGGATTTAAAGGTGACTATGAAGGTAAAATTTAAAGAAACGAATAAAGTATTTTTCAAAATAGTAGAAGTAGAGGGAGAAAAGTATATTCTAGATTTGACGACTGTTAGACCAAAATCCTATTTCTGGGGTTCTCTTCCCGATGAAATTACTGCAAAAATGCAAAAGTTAGATAAAAGAGATATGCGTTTTGAGAGTGTAGCTCCAACTATGAGTAAATCAATTGGGATTGCAATTGGTACAGCAATAGGGGGATCTGGCTATCGGCTTGTGACAAATTTTTTTAGAAACAATGGGATTAGTCATAACCTTCCTTTAAAGATAGGCTTATATGGCCTATTCATTTCCCTAGCTTATCTTGCTTTCTGGTTCATTGCCATAAGAGCTCGTCATAGCGTCCAAAAAAGACTTGAGAATAACGTTACAAATTATAAAATAACCTTTAAACCAGTTGGAAATAAACGTCAATTAAAACATTACAAACTTCTTCCTTTTATCCTTGTTCCGACTCTTGGATGTTTTGTATTTTATCTATATACTGTTAATGGAACAGAGGGAGCCTTACTTGTTATTAATAGTATTCTATTATTGGGATTTTTTACAGTGATTTTAGGCATGTCACCACTCCGAGAAAGTGTCGAAAAGCAAGAGATTATTTTTGATAGAATAGAGAAGTTATAAATTAAGATGAAAGCTGTTTATGATCCTATTTTGCAGGTCACATTGGGCTATTCTATCAGAAAAAATTAGGGAACTGATTAGAGAGCATTTTGTTAGTCAATGACTCATTTAAGGTTCAGAACTGCTCTCGTAATGACATTTTATAATTTAGAAAAGGAGTAAAAATGAATTATTTAGAAATACGCAAGAAATATGGATTTTATAGAAAAGTCGTGATTGTTTTGGCTGTTCTTCTCATTCTTTTTGTAGCTTGGATGGTGAAAGATAGGACTATTCAAACCCTTTGTATTTTATTCATAAATGCACTCTTATTTCTTTTCATTGCACTAATCAGAAGAGGGTATGTAAGGAGTGGTACTAAGTTACTGTATATGGACTTAGATTTACCATCTTGGAAGCAATACATTGAATTGAAGAAAGATGCAAAAAGAGCTATTATAAAAATGGATGTGACACTAACATCTGTTGGGTATTCCTATATGATTGGTGATTTCGATGCTGCCATTAAGGAGGCTTCTGAAGCAACGACTGATCAAAAACTGAAGCCAAAATACAGGGATTCCTTAGAGAGTTACCTCATTCGCTCGACAGTTCTTGCAAATCCTAACCTAACCAGAGATGAGCTTGATCTTATGCTAAACAAAATGTCCATATCAGATTCCTCTCTAGCCGAGAAAACAAAAAGCGTGAGTATTGCACTTTACGATTTAACAATTGCTCATCAATCCAATGATTACTTTGAAGAATTAGAAAACGAGTTTAAATATCAACAATTGGAAATCATTTACTATCAAGCCTTGAACTCTAAATTAAAAGGAGATATGACTAGGGCGAATGAATTGTTTAGAAAACTCGCTCAAGAAGATGAACAGCTCTATATCGTCCAGAAGTCTAAAGAATTTTTAAAAAGTGAATCTATTAATTAGCGATGAATAAGTACAGGAAAGGATTGAATATGAAATCAAACAGTTTATTTTTTTTAATGGAATTTTTGCTTTAACGTGCTCTCCCATTATTGCATTTGCATTTTTCTATAGATGGGAGATAAGATTTATCAATGGGGCTCTTCGTTTTGTTGATAAACCAGCATGGGCTTTTTCAGTAAATTTAATTAGTTTTATATTTCTTGTTTGTTCCATACTTGCAATTTTCATTTATAGAAAAGAATCAAATGGTCGTAAGAAAAGCTTTTTGTTTCTTTTAGTTGCATCTATCACAGGTTTTATCCCCTTCCTTTCATTTTTTTCAGCAATTTTTGCTCTTATTGCTGGGATTTTATATTTGGTTGATTTTAATCGATTGGTAAAAGAATAAACTAGAAGGTATTTATCATTTTCAACATATCCAACCTTTTTTAGAACTGATTCTCTCAATCTCCGGTACGTCTGATTTCTATTTTTTGAGGTTTCATTATATAATAGCATTATATGTAATGACTGATGTAGTTACACTAACATTTCTATTTAAAAATTAAGGAGTATTATCAATGAAAAAAGCAATGTTAATTATAAACCCTACCTCTGGTGGGGAAAAGGCTTTGGATTATAAGGTCAAGCTGGAGAATAAGGCCAAAGATTATTTTGAGCACGTGGAAACCAAAATTACTGAAAAAGCGCTGGATGCAACACACTTTGCTGAGGAAGCCTCTCGTGAGCAGTACGATGCAGTGGTTGTTTTCGGTGGAGACGGGACTGTCAATGAAGTCATTTCGGGTATTGCTGAGAGAGACTACATTCCTAAGTTAGGGATTATCCCAGGCGGTACAGGTAACCTCATTACGAAACTGTTGGAAATCAATCAAGACATCGATGGTGCGATTGATGAACTTGATTTTAACTTAACCAACAAGATTGATATCGGTAAAGCAAATGATAACTATTTTGGTTATATCTTTAGTATCGGTTCTCTGCCTGAGGCGATTCACAATGTGGAGATCGAGGACAAGACAAAATTCGGTATATTAGCCTATGCTGTAAATACCATGAAGTCTGTGATGACGGATCAGGTCTTTAACATTAAGGTTGAGACAGAAAATGGAAATTATGATGGTGAAGCGAGTCATGTTTTGGTTCTCTTGACAAATTACTTCGCTGATAAGAAAATCTTTGAAGAAAACAAAGACGGCTATGCCAATATTTTGATTCTAAAAGATGCTTCTCTATTCTCTAAATTATCCGTCATTCCTGATTTACTAAAAGGCGATGTTGTCGGCAATGATAATATTGAGTATATCAGAGCTCGTACTATTAAAATCTCTTCAGATAGTGAGTTGGAGTCAGATGTTGATGGCGATAAGTCGGATAACCTACCTGTAGAGATTAAGGTACTGGGCCAGCATATTGAAGTTTTTTCACAACCGAAAGAGTAGAAGATAGAAACAAGTTTGTCTTTCACTGAGAAATAAAGTTTTATATCAAAGATTGGAGGAAGGATGAATTCTCTATTTGATGAATTTCGAACAATTTGTTCTCATTTAAACCAAGTTGGAATCACACCCACGCTCATGGGGTCTTTGGGTTTTGAATACCGTTCAAATGAAGATTGGGAGCCGTCTGACATTGACATTCATGTCTCTGGAGATCCTAGAGGCTGGGAAGCGCCTGATCATCTCAGGATTTATGACTGGGACAAGATAATGAAAGTGATGAACCACTTAGGCTATACCTTGGTAGATATTCACGAGCACGAATTCCAAAAAGATGATGTGAGCGTTGAATTTGGAAGTATCGATTCCTTACCTGATTTTGCAGGAGTTTCGAAATCAGATATAGAGTTGATTCATCTCGAGGACATCACGTTTCGTGTTCCAAGTTTGGAACAGTATTTCAGTATATACAAGGCTTCTTCCCAAGATTCCTATCGAAATGACCACAATAATAATAAAGATTTTAAAAAGATAGATTGGCTTGAAAGGCATTTGTAAATCATCAATCAGAAAGTAGTAGGTATTAAATCTTACTGCTTTTTTATATTCTCAAAAACAATCCACTCGAAACTACGGACAAGTCTTGAAAATAAAATTTTAAAGTAGTATACTAGAATCACAATAATGAAAACGTTTGCGCAGCAAGATGAATAAAAGTAAACTAGGAGACAGAACAATGGAATTAACAGCCATTTACCATAGACCAGAGTCAGAGTATGCGTACCTTTATAAGGATAAGACAATGCACATTCGTATCCGGACCAAGAAAGATGATATAGAAAGCATCAACTTGCATTATGGAGACACTTTTATCTTTTTAGAGGACCATTATGAAGCAATCAAGGAGATGGTCAAAGTAACTTCTGATGTCTTATTTGATTACTGGCAAGCGGAAGTTTCAGTTGGCTATGCACGACTCCAGTATCTCTTTGAACTCAAGGATAAGCAGGGTCAGAGTATTTTGTATGGCGATAAGGGATGTGTTGAAAATACGCTAGAAAACCTTCATTATGAAGGAAATGGCTTTAAAATTCCGTATATCCATGAGATTGATGCTTGCCATGTTCCTGACTGGGTAGCAGAGATGGTATGGTACCAGATTTTCCCAGAACGCTTTGCTAATGGCAATCCTGAGATTTCACCTGAAGGTGCGCTAGCTTGGGATTCCTTTATCAAGCCAAAGACGAGCGATTTCTTTGGTGGTGATTTACAGGGCATTATTGACCATCTGGATTACTTGCAAGACTTAGGGATTACAGGTCTTTATCTCTGTCCGATTTTTGAATCCCCAAGCAATCACAAGTATAATACGACGGATTATTTCGAAATAGATCATCATTTTGGAGATAAGAAAATTTTTCGTAAACTGGTGGAGGAGGCCCATCAGAGAGGGATGAAAATCATGCTGGACGCTGTTTTCAATCATATCGGGGATCAGTCTCTGCAGTGGCAGGATGTTCTCAAGCATGGTGGAAAGTCGGAATATAAAGACTGGTTCCATGTTCAAGAATTTCCCGTGACCAAAGATAAGCTTGGAAATCCAAGAAAACTCCCTTATCATACCTTCGCTTTTGCCAGCTATATGCCCAAGCTCAATACGGCCAATCCTCAAGTGAGGGACTATTTGTTAAAAGTTGCGACCTACTGGATTGAAGAGTTTGATATTGATGCTTGGCGCCTGGATGTGGCCAATGAAGTAGACCATCAATTTTGGAGAGATTTCCGTAAGGCTGTCTTGGCTAAAAAGCCTGACCTTTATATTCTTGGAGAAGTCTGGCACACTTCTCAGCCTTGGCTAAATGGCGATGAATTCCACGCAGTCATGAATTATCCTCTCTCCGACAGCATCAAGGATTATTTCTTGCGAGGGACTAAGAAGTCACCTCAATTCATCGATGAGATCAATAGCCAATCAATGTACTATAGACAACAGATTTCGGAAGTGATGTTCAATCTTCTGGATTCGCATGATACGGAGCGTATTTTGGCTACTGCCAAGGGAGATGTCCAACTCGTTAAGTCTGCCCTTGCTTGTCTCTTTTTACAAAGAGGGACACCGTGTTTCTACTATGGAACGGAGTTGGAGTTAGGTGGCGGACCAGACCCAGATTGTCGCCGTGTCATGCCTTGGGACCGTGTTTCAGACAGTAATGACATGCTGAACTTCATGAAGAAATTGATTCAGCTTCGTAAGGAGGTTTCAGGCATTATCCAACATGGCACCTATAGCCTAAAAGAAATTAAGCCGGACGTGCTAGCTCTTGAATGGGATTATGATGGACAAAAGGTCCAAGCTATTTTTAACCAATCAAGTGAAAACTATCTTGTAGACCGTGATTCTGTAGTGCTAGCCAGTCATTGCGAAAAACTAGACCAGCAACTTGTAATATTGCCTAAAGGTTTCGTGATTTTTTACTAGGGAGAAATTAATAGTGAAAAGAAAATTCTAGTATAGAAAGCATTTTACAAACAGACTATTTGGTGTCTTGCTACAACTGATATATAATTTAACTTAGAGAGAATAGGAGGATTAATCAGATGGAATTAAAAGATTTTACAGAAAAAGAACAGGAAATGATTAAGAAAGGGCTGACTACGTCTAAGATTGGTGACAAGGAAACTGCTGAGAAAATTCTTGCGCTTGTCCCACAAGACTTGATTAAGCGCATCCCTTTTTTTGTCAGAAAACACGCTACAACTCGAACAATAAAGCGTATTTCTATCGAACATCCAGAGCTCTACGCAGTTGCCAAGAGAAGTGGTGAAATTCCTGAAAAGGAACAAGAAGAATTGCGTCAGATTATCACGACTATCTTTGAACAAAAGATGAATAAGCATAGTATTAATTAGAGAATGAAAATATATTTTATTGGCGGTTTGGGAAGTAATGTCTGTCATAGCAAGGATTTTCTTCAAGAGCTAGACTCGATTGCTTGTTTTATAAATCCATATGAAAAGTATTTTAGAGATGAAATAGAGTTGAAATCATGGTTTAAAAAGGAGATAGTTGGGGAAGAATCTATCTGTCTGATAGGCCATTCTCTCGGAGGAGATTTGGCTCGTTATTTCGCATCGGAATTTCAAGAAGTGAAAAAACTGATTCTTTTGGATGGTGGCTATTTAGATTTAGATAAGATTTTACCTTTAGATACAGAGTTAGAGGAAGCTAAAAACTATATCGAATCTCAAGTCGTTTCGGACTTAAATCTTCTTATCTCTAAAGAAAAATCTGAAGCAAAGCATTGGTCAAAAAATATGGAAGAAGCTGTAAGACATTCCTATCATTGGAATGTGCAGTATAATAGATATGAGTTAGCTATAAATTATGAAAATATAGAAACGTTACTACAGCTACGGAGAAAAATGCAAGCGTTTAAGAGAAAAGTGGGAAATACCTTGTTTATTAGTCCTCGATATCCTAATGAAGTAGCATGGAGAGAAGAGGCTCTAAAAGAATTGCCAGACTATTTCGATACTATTTTTCTAGATAACTTTGATCATGAGCTTTATACTCAAGCACCTAAAGAAATTGCTTCTTTGATTAATGAGTGGCTCTCTTATTCTTAGCGAACGATTGATTGAACTATGATAATTAATATAAGATTACAGTCTACTCAGATTCAATAAAAATCGTACACCTGATGATTTGTCTGGTGAAGGAAATATTCCACAGTATAGTTGGACGGAATAGGTAGAAATTGGTTATAGAATTTGTAAGCATAATAGATTTTAAACTTTAAGATGGAGGACTAAAGAGATGGGAAGAATTGAATGGGAAAATGCAAAGACTCGTTTAGATGCCTTGCTTGTCATTGATGAGTATCGAACAGATCCAAATGAGACCTGGCTTCGATTGATCGTTAAGACTGAGGGAAGCTATGGGGTTCGTTACCTTATCGACAATGGTTCTGGTGATTCTCTAGATGTGATGTTCACTGATAAAATGATCCTTATAAAGGGCTTTGATCATGAAAGCAGTTTGAGTCAATTTGCTGCGGATGAGTGGAATCAAGACATCATAGACGGATTTTATAAAGGACTGGATGTAAAGTATCAAAACCTATATTCAGAAGAGCAAAAAGATGAAACAACTTTCTTTATCTGGTATGACGGTCAAGAGCATCAAAATACCTACCAAGAGCAGGACGGTGGCGAATGGTTGTTATCCTATTTCTTTGACAGTTTTGAGAAATTTCATGAGTTTGTGACGGATTACTATTCAATTACTGTAGATGAGGATTTACTTAGAAAACTTTACAATCAAGGACAGCTTTCAGAAGTAGAATTGGAGCAGTTGATTCGCACTTCCTAGCTAGAAATGTGTATAAAATCTGATGAAAAGAACTGATTTTCAATATCAAGTTATACTTTAAGATTATTGAAGCAGCTAATGGTTGTAGTTTCTTTTTTCTTATGTCTATAACGCTTTAAAACGATTTTCTTTTATCGTTAAATACCATTTTGCGAACAAAAAATGAAATTCTTTAAAAAACTTTCACAAAACACTTTACAAGCTCTTGTAAACATGATATAGTTATAAGGCTTAGAAAATGAGATGATGTTTTCTAGCAAATATAAACCCGAGTAAAAAATGCCTACGGACAGGCAGGGTTGAATGCCGAAGCGTGGTTGAAAAGCCACATTATTGATAGGGTTAAAAGCCTACTTTTATAAGTTGATGTTAGGACGCCTGTCCTAATTCATAAATTTTAGTGTGGTGAAAGCACACGTCATCTTGTGAAACGATCAATAAAGTACGTAATATTTGCTACTAGAGAGTTAGGAAACATCGGGAACAGACATACTCAACAGAAACCAAAATAAACACGTCAGAAGATTGCAGAGCAGGTGAAAACCTGCTCTTTTTTCAGGCTCTTTGTCAACTGTAGTGGGTTGATGAAAAGCTAAGCTCGAGAAAGGACAAATTTCGTCCTTTCTTTTTTGATA
>NZ_JBJUSF010000033.1:0-22764 GCF_046098195.1 Streptococcus sp. ST14 | reverse complement strand
CAGTCACAGATACACTAGTAGACGTTCTTGAATTCGCAGGAACTTCAAGTGCTAAATTGAATGGTCAAGCGCTTGAGGCTAGCCAAATCAAGGTAGAAGGTCAAACCATTACCTTGACGCTTACAGAAGAACAAGTCAAAGCCAATGGCGGTCAAGCAGTTGAATTAACATTCGACGCTAAGATCAAAGCCGGCGCGAACTTGTCTGCTTACCTATCAGAAGATAAGACTGTGAAAGTTCCTAACAAGGCAGCTTACAAGGCAGATCTTCCAAACAAACCAGGCTTTACGAAAGACTCTAATGAAGTCCCAGTAACGCCTCCAACACCAGAAGTGCCAGAAATCAAGAAAGATGTGAACGGCAAAGAAGCTGAAACTCTTGACAAACGCGATCAAGTCTTCACTTACAACGTGAAAACGACAGTAGCGCAAGATGCGACAGCCTTCGCAGTCACAGATACACTAGTAGACGTTCTTGAATTCGCAGGAACTTCAAGTGCTAAATTGAATGGTCAAGCGCTTGAGGCTAGCCAAATCAAGGTAGAAGGTCAAACCATTACCTTGACGCTTACAGAAGAACAAGCTAAAACAAGTGCTGGTCAAGCTGTTGAATTAACTTTCGACGCTAAGATCAAAGCGGGTGCTAACTTGTCTGATTATGTAACAGAAGATAAGTCAATCAAGGTTCCGAACAAGGCAGCTTACAAGGTAGATCTTCCAAACAAACCAGGCTTCACTAAGGATTCCAATGAAGTTCCAGTAACGCCACCGACTCCAGAAGAGCCAGAAATCAAGAAAGATGTCAACACGAAAGCTGAAGAAACACTCGCTGATCGTGATCAAGTCTTCACCTACAACGTGAAAACAAGTGTTCCAACAGATGCGACAGTCTTCAGTGTAAGTGATACACTTGAATCTGTTCTTGATTATGCAGGTTCAGCAAACGCGAGCTTGAATGGCCAAGCGCTTGACGCTAGCCAAATCAAGGTAGAAGGTCAAACCATTACCTTGACACTTACAAAAGAGCAAGTGAAAGCAAATGGTGGTCAAGCAGTTGAATTGAGCTTCACTGCGAAGATTAAAGCGGGAGCTGATTTGACTCCATATCTAACAGATCGTGGATTCACTGTTCCAAATACAGCTTCTTATGACGCGAAGTTCCCACACAAACCAGGGCTACACAAAGATTCGAATAAAGTTCCGGTAGTCGTTCCAAAAGAACCAGAACCAGAAATTTCTAAGAAGATTAATCGTACCTTGGACCACTTGGATGTGGAATACGACGCACCATACATGTATAATGTCAATACAACTTTGCCAAAAGATATTGATAAGTACAAAGAGTTCACAGTCACAGATACACTCGAACCGGTCTTGGCAATCGCTGATACGCCAGTAGCCTATGTGGATGGTCGTGATGCAAATGGTGCCCTTGAAACAAGTGTTAAGGGAAATACAGTCACTGTGAAAGTGAAAGATTTCGCTCGATTGAAAGGTTTCAAAGAAATCCAATTGTATATTCCAGCTAAACTCAAAGCGAATAGCGATTTGAAAGCTTATAAGGACCAATTGGTACCAAACAAAGCAACTGTCAACTTCAAGGATGCCAATGGTCAATCTGGTAACAAGGAAACAAAACCAGTAACGGTGAAACCGCGTGACCCAGAAAAACCAACAGATCCAACACCAGGTGAACCTGCTAAGACAGTTGGGCCAGAAGATGGATCTAAACCTGATAAAGACTACCACTTACCAAACGCTTTAGATACCTTCCGCTTCGATATCACTACACCGGTTCCAACAGATCCAGTAGATGAAAACGGAAATGCTAAGAAGGATCAATATGGTCGTCTTATCAAGACAGACTTGACTAGCTTTACGATCACTGATAAAATCGATTCAGTCTTGAAAGTCAACAAAGACCGTATCGCTCTTAAAGTTGAAAATGCTCAGTTTGACAAGATCAAAGCAACTCTTCAAGCTCAACTTGAACAGTCTGAGAAAGAACTCAAAGCTTTGACAGGCAAGTCAACAGAAGAGACTTCAACAGAGACTGGTAAGAAGGAAGAACTCAAGGCAGTGGAAGCTAAAGTAGCTGAATTGAAAGCGAAGTTGGAAGCAGCTAAGGCAGCGCAGCCAGCTAAACCAGCTGAAACTACAACACCAGCTACTCCAGCAACAGCTGCTGAAGAAACAACTCCAGCTACATCTGATTCTTCTGCAACAGAAGATAAGAAACCTGCAACTAGCGCGCCAAGTCAAGATCTTGCAAGCTTGGAAGCAGAGTTGAAAGCAGCTGAAGAAAACTTGGCTAAACTTCAAGCACCAGCTGAGAAAGAATCAGAATTGGCACCAGCTGATAAGAAACAACAGCAAGAGAAACTTGAAAATGAAATCAAGAAACTAAAAGAAGCTCAAACTAAGCTTCAAGCAGCTATTGATAAATTGTCTAAAGTTTCAAATGACCGCGGTGAATTAGTAGGTAAAGATTTAGAAGCAATCGCTACTGTTACTTACGATGAAACTAGCAATGTTGTGACTTTTGAAATCAGCGATAAGGATGTTCTTGAAGCCTTGAAGGGAAGTATCGTACGTCTTGTACTTTACACTAACTTCAAAGAAGGAACAGATTTTACAAAATTCACTGGTGGTGTACCAAATACAGCTGAAGTAAGCTTTAACCATAATCCAAAGCCAAAAACTACCAACAAAGTTGTGGTGTTCCCACCAACACCACCAACACCAGAAAAACCACAAACTCCGCCACCAGGTGGAACCGTTCCTCCAGCAGAACCTAAGAAAACATTGCCAAATACAGGTTCTGAAGGATCTTCAATCTTTGGAGTACTTGCAGCCCTAGCTCTAGGACTTGCAGGGCTTCTAGTTTGGAAACGTAAAGCTGAACGTTAGTACCATATAGTAAGAGGAGAGTAGAAAAATTTACTCTTCTCCTTACTGTATATTGAAAGTGTTAAGGGAAAAAATAATGAGTAGAAAAAAATTATTAAAGTTAGGGATTTCTATACTTGCTTTAAATGCTCTTGGAGTAGCCACTTATCATGTAGCTCCAGATTTATATCAAATTCCAACAGTGCATGCAGAAGAAACACCAGCGGAAGATGAAGAAATTCCAGATGGCCAAGAGCGAAGTATTGCAAATACTTTCAAAAGAATGCTTGATAGTATAGAATCTTCAATTAAGGATTTTACAAATAGTCCAGATGAGGATAATAAAGAACTCCTAGAGGGTGATGTAGAAGAAGCAAAGAATTTTTTTGAGACTGCAAAGAAGGCAATGAAGAGTCCAGAAGGTCAAAAAAGTTTTGCGGCGCTTGAAGCTCGCTACAATTCTTTAAAAGCTAAGGCTGAGGCACTTCTCACTGGGGGAAATTTAAAAGAAGAACATCAAGAAGTCACAACTACTGAGGAGATTCCTTACCCATCTCGGACAGAAAACAATGCAGACCTCGCTGAAGGTACTCGAAAGGTAAAACAAGCGGGAGAAAAAGGTCAGAAGAAAGTTGTTTGGGATGTTACTTTGGTAAATGGCGTTGAGAAAAAACGTGATAGAAAGAACCAAACAGTAATTAAAGAACCAGTAGAAGAAATCATCGAAGTTGGAACTAAGAAAACAGGTGTTGAAACCAAAGAAACAGTGACTGTGGAGGAAAAAGTTGCTTTCAAAGAAGAAACGAAAGTAGATCCAGCACTGGATAAAGGTCAAACGCGTGTTGAAGAAGGTGAAGAAGGTATCGATGAAGTCACTTATGAAGTGACAAAAGTGGATGGTGTTGAAAAATCTCGTAAAGAAGTTTCACGCAAGACTAAGAAAGTTGCAAAAAACAAGATTACTTATACAGGTTCAAAAACTGTTGTAACGACTAAGGAAGTAACCAAAACTGAAGAAGTTGCCTTCCAGACTCGTGAGGTTGAAAATGCACTCTTAGCCGAAGGTGTTCGCCGAGTGAAAACAGCTGGGCAAAAAGGTGTTCGTACCATTGTTGAAACAGTGACTTACACAGACGGTGTTGAAACAGGCCGCGAGGTGAAATCAAATACAATCACTACTCCAGCAGTAGACGAAGTTGTCGAAATTGGAACTAAGAAAGCAGCGGTTGTAACGACTAAGGAAGAGACCAAGACAGAAGAAGTTGCTTTCCAAACTAAGGAAGTAACAAATCCAAATCTTCCAGAAGGAAGTCGTCAAGTGAAAGCTGTTGGTAAGAAGGGTGTTCGCACCATTGTTTATACAGTGACTTACACAGATGGCGTTGAAACAGGTCGTGTTGAGAAATCAAGCACAATCACCACTCCAGCAGTAGATGAGATTGTCGAAGTTGGAACTAAGAAAGTAACTCCTACAACAACCAACGGTGATAAGAATGATACTGCAACAACAGGGAACCAAGCTGAAAGCACTAAGAAAGAAGAAACTGCAAGCCAAGAACAGAAAGTTCTACCAAGCACAGGTACAGCTTCTACCAGTCTTCTTTCAATGATTGGTTTATTTATCGCTGGTCTAGTAGGCTTTGTCGTTCGTAAGAAAGACTAAGGCTCTCTAATTGTACAAAAGCATCTTTTGTACGAGAAATACTAAAAAGAACCCAGAATTTATTCTTGGGTTCTTTTTTATAAAAAATTAAATATATTAATGTTTATGTGTAGCTTGAGTACGTTATGAAACTCATGGAGTGATAATAGGTTCAACAATAAAACAGCTATTTACATAGTGTAAACGCCTGTTCTGAAATTTTGATATTTTAATTATTCTCACCGAAAATTGACAATCTGGAAATACAAAAAAGTAAATATTTTTTTATATCTGCTTTCAATTTCCCTTTCTTTGTGTTAGAATGAGATGAATATTTCTTTTGAAATGATCAAATAATCATTTTTAGTTTTGGAGGTACATTATGAAATGGAAATATCGCATGAGAATGCCTTTTTCTACTATTTTCAGTAGAAAAAAACAGGCTTTTCTCGGACTAGTCGTTTTACTTTTTTCTATTTTTCTTCTTCCGCTTCAATCTTATGCGGCTTTAGAAGAAATAAAAAATGAAACGGATATCTCAACCTTGGATATTCGTAAGTTTAATTTGAACATCAACAATTTTAGTGTTTTATCTAAATCACAGGCTGTTGATCAGTTTCATTTATCGAATCCCCACTATGAATATCTCTGGGGTGGTGCCTATCCAGGCGAGATGGAGAACTTTACTCTTAAAGTAGATAAAAGTAAAAAGCAGGATCAAGTTTTTGAAAATCCTCTTTCTCTAAAATTCACAAATATTGGGACAGTTAATGGTAAGCAAGTAGATGCTTACTTAAAATTCAATAAGGTAACTCTTCACTATCTAAACACTGCTCAAGCAGAGTCTGAAATGAATAGTACTCAAAAATCTACTGTTGAATTTTTCTCAATTTCTGAATTATGGGAAAGTAGTGCTTTTGAAATTGGTAATGTTCCTTACGTAGATGCGAATCATGACTACATCATGAATAAAGCATTTTGGATTGATGCTGATGTAACAGCCGAGTTGAGTTATGCAGATGGTTCAGAGACAGATTTGAAGTTGGTCATGAAACCAACGGATATCGATGCAATGGATGCAAACAACTTGAAGGAAACCTTCTATATTAAAGGTTATCAAAATGATGTTAATCTTCGTCTGATGAACAATGCCAATGTTTTGAAACAGGAAGACCAAGGAGAACGAACTGCTTGGATTGCGACTCAGATTACAAGTGGTAGCTATTCTGAGAACAATATCTCTGGTTTCGCCCTTCGATCGAATAGTAATAGGATGAATTTTGCTTATTCATCAACAGAGGTTGCTTCGGCCGTCTTTGGTCTCTATGTTGAAAAACTTGATCCTAGCCCTGTTCTAGAAGTTGATCCTACAGAGATTCCAGCTAAAGAGGGGCAAAATATCACTTATAAAGCAAGGTTTAAAGTTCCGGTTCCTGGCAAAGATCTTTTAGCAGCGCCTTCATCTATCGAAATGGTTCAGAATTTTGATGAGCGCCTTGATTATCAAGGACTTAAAGTGGAATCAGGTGGAGTGACTCTGCAAGAAGGACGTGACTATACGATCGAGAAATCAGGTCAAACAGTTACTGTTAAAATGACACCTGAATACATAAAAGCAAATTCTTCTGCTGAAATTATTGTAACTTATAATACTACTACAAACAAAAAAGTGGAAGAAAAGGGACCTGAAAAAATTAACAACACTGTAACCTTGCATGTTGATAACTTATCAGCTCCTTCTAATCAGGTGAGCACTGCTCTTCTTTACGAAAAACACCATGAATTTGTCAGTGGAACTCCAGGTAAAGAGTTGCCACAAGAAGTGAAAGATTTGCTTCCAGCAACAGAAAAGAATTTACCTAATGGTAGTCAAGCAACTCCAACGCAACCAAGCCAAACAGAAGTGAAGACGGCAGAAGGTACATGGAGCTTCAAGTCCTACGATAAGACATCGGAAACAATTAATGGATCAGATGTTAAGTTTATAGGTACATGGGAATTTACAGCAACTCCAGTTCCAACAGTGACTCATAAAGCAGTTCACGAGTTTGTCAGCGGAACTCCAGGCAAAGAACTTCCACAAGAAGTGAAAACCTTGCTTCCAGCAGATCAAACAGACTTGAAGGACGGCAGCCAAGTAACTCCAACTCAACCAAGTCAAACAGAAGTGAAGACAGCAGAAGGCACATGGAGCTTCAAGTCTTATGACAAGACATCTGAAACAATTAATGGATCAGATGTTAAGTTTATAGGTACATGGGAATTTACAGCAACTCCAGTTCCAACAGTGACTCATAAAGCAGTTCACGAGTTTGTCAGCGGAACTCCAGGCAAAGAACTTCCACAAGAAGTGAAAACCTTGCTTCCAGCAGACCAAACAGACTTGAAAGATGGCAGTCAAGCAACGCCAACTCAACCAAGTCAAACAGAAGTGAAGACAGCAGAAGGCACATGGAGCTTCAAGTCTTACGACAAGACATCGGAAACAATTAATGGATCAGATGTTAAGTTTGTAGGCACATGGGAATTTACAGCAAGCCCGGTTCCAACAGTGACTCATAAAGCAGTTCACGAGTTTGTCAGCGGAACTCCAGGCAAAGAACTTCCACAAGAAGTGAAAACCTTGCTTCCAGCAGACCAAACAGACTTGAAGGACGGCAGCCAAGTAACTCCAACTCAACCAAGTCAAACAGAAGTGAAGACAGCAGAAGGCACATGGAGCTTCAAGTCTTATGACAAGACATCTGAAATCATCAATGGAGCAGACGCACACTTCGTAGGCACCTGGGAATTCACTCCGGCCCCAATTAAAGATTCTGGAAATACTAGTCAACCAGAAGAAAGAAGTAGTCAAAATCAGAACTTGTTACCAAACACGGGTTCAGCAGTATCTGGTCTTCTTTCAATCATCGGTCTTGCCTTTGCAAGTCTAGCAGCTTTTGTTCTTCGTAAGAAAGACTAAGCCACTCTTAGGAAATAAGAAATTGAATTCTTAATTCCTGAGTCTAAGAAGAGAGAACGAGAAATCGTTCTCTCTTTTTCTTGCATTTTATATCGAGCTGTGATATATTTTATATAACGAAGTGCGATATATCGAACTGAATAGGAGGTGCCTATAAATGGAATTAACAGATAAGGTTCGTCGGGTCTATCTTCCGATGACGGAAACGGGCTTTTATATTTTGTTCTGTCTGCAAAAGGAACGTCATGGTTATAGTATTACGCAAAAGGTCAAGGAGATGACAGATTCGCAAGTTTCGATTAGTCCTGGAACTATGTATGGAACCTTGTCAAAGATGGAAAAGGATGGCTTGATTTCTTTTGTCCGAGAGGAGGAAAAACGGAAAATCTATCAGATTACAGACTTGGGACGCAAAGTCTTAGATATTGAATTGAAACGTATTGAACGGCTCTATAGAAACAGTTTGGAGGAAGTATGATGGAAAAGAAAATTGTTTATCGAATTTTTACAATTGCGGATTATGAGAGGGAAGCTCTATACTTTAGAGAAATGCATGCTAAGGGCTGGAAACTTAGGAAAGTAAGCTATTCTATTTTATTGTTTGTAGTTAAGTATACTTTTGAAAAATGTCAGCCTGAGCAAGTATCTTATCAGTTGGACTTTTATCCTATGAAAAAATCAGAGAGAGCCTCCTATTTACAATTATTTAAAGACTGTGGCTGGGAGCATATTACAGACTTTAATGGTTTTTCCTACTTTAGAAAGATTTATTCTGGAGCTGAGTCGGATGCCGAGTTTGAAATTTATAATGACGCGACCGGGAAGTTAGCAATAGTCAAGAAGATTTTAACAATGCGGATGCTTCCTATTTTGCTTCTCTTTTCAGCGCTACTACCGATTTTCTCAAAGTTTGTCACTGGAGGTAGTTCTTTCAGATGGGAAGTATTTTTGATTTTCATAATAGATTGGGTTTTATTGATCATTTTTGCGATTCAGATTTCTTATATTTTTTGGAAATTGAGTCAAAAGTGGAAAGAATTATCTGAAAAATAAAACCATGTATGTTTTCTGATTTGGAGGTAAGACAATGAATAGCAAAGTACAATTTCGGATTTTTACCATTGTTGATTTGGACAAGGAAGAAGAATATTTACATGAGATGCACTTGAAAGGTTGGAGATATAGAACTAATCGTTTGGGCTTTTTCTATTTTGAACAATGCCAACCAGATGATGTCATCTATCATATCTATGATTCTAGATTTCTTAAAAAGTATGAGCATGAACTACAAGATTTTAGAAATAGCGGTTGGGAATTGATAGAAACAGGTTTTTGTTCGACTCTTCGTAAACCAACTTCTGATATCCTTTCAGAGGAGAAAGTCTATATGAGTAAGGGTCTCAGATGGGAAGTTATGCGGTCTAGACTTCGTTCCTGTATAGCCACTTTTTCAGGTGGTCTTGTTGTTTGCATGAGTTTGTATCGAGAAAATTTGTCTCAGTCTTTCTTTATTATTCTCTTTTTATACGCTTGCTTGATTTCTTATCTAATCTATGGTTTTTTCAGACTTAAAAGGAAATACCAAGTAGATGAGAAGTGAGATTCTAGGTCTTCAGACTGATTTTTAGCACTCTTGGTAAAAGAGTGCTAATTTTTTGAGTTTTTGTCTTGACATTCTCTTCTAAGGGTGTATAATAGAATCATGAGTTAGCACTTGGATGCATAGAGTGCTAATCGATCGGACAGAGAGGAGTGATGAGATGGTTACAGAGCGTCAGCAGGATATTTTAAATCTGATTATTGACATCTTTACCAAAACGCACGAACCTGTCGGATCCAAGGCGCTACAAGAGTCTATCAATTCTAGTAGTGCTACCATTCGTAATGACATGGCAGCTCTAGAGAAGCAGGGTTTGCTTGAGAAGGCTCATACCTCAAGCGGTCGGATGCCAAGTGTCGCGGGATTTCAGTACTATGTGAAACACTCGCTTGCTTTTGACAGACTGGCTGAAAATGAGGTATACGAGATTGTCAAAGCTTTTGATCAGGAATTCTTCAAACTGGAGGATATTCTGCAAGAGGCTGCTAATCTACTGACAGACCTGAGTGGCTGTACGGTAGTAGCACTGGATGTTGAGCCGAGCAGGCAACGGTTGACAGCCTTTGATATCGTTGTTTTGGGGCAACATACAGCCTTGGCAGTATTTACCCTAGACGAGTCGCGAACGGTTACCAGTCAATTTCTGATTCCAAGAAACTTCTTACAGGAAGATTTGCTGAAATTGAAGAGCATCATTCAGGAACGTTTCCTCGGTCATACCGTTCTGGATATTCACTACAAGATTCGGACGGAGATTCCGCAGATTATCCAGCGTTACTTTACGACAACGGACAATGTCATGGATCTCTTTGAACATATTTTTAAAGAAATGTTCAACGAAAACATTGTGGTGTCGGGCAAGGTCAATCTCTTGAATTTTGCCAATCTAGCAGCCTATCAGTTCTTTGACCAACCGCAAAAGGTGGCTCTAGAGATTCGTGAAGGTCTGCATGAAGATCAAATGCAAAATGTCCGTGTTGCGGACAGTCAGGAATCCTGTCTAGCTAACCTAGCAGTGATTAGCAGTAAATTCCTCATTCCTTATCGAGGTTTTGGAATTCTGGCAATTATCGGTCCGGTCAATCTGGATTACCAGCAATTGGTCAACCAAGTCAATGTGGTCAATCGTGTTTTGACGATGAAGTTGACGGATTTTTATCGCTACCTCAGTAGTAATCATTACGAAGTAAATTAATTTTGAAATCATTAAAGGAGGCGAAAATGGCCCAAGATAAAAAAAACGAAGAAATGAAAGAAGAGGAAGTTGTGGAAACAACTCCTGAGAAGTCTGAGTTGGACTTGGCAAATGAACGTGCGGATGAGTTCGAAAACAAATATCTTCGTGCTCATGCAGAAATGCAGAATATTCAACGCCGTGCCAATGAAGAACGTCAAAACTTGCAACGTTATCGTAGCCAAGATCTGGCAAAAGCAATTTTACCGTCGCTTGACAACTTAGAACGTGCACTAGCAGTTGAAGGTTTGACAGACGATGTCAAAAAAGGATTGGAGATGGTGCAAGAGAGCTTGATTCACGCTTTGAAAGAAGAAGGAATCGAAGAAATCGCAGCTGACGGTGAATTTGACCATAACTATCACATGGCCATCCAAACTCTCCCAGCAGACGATGAACACCCAGCAGACACCATCGCTCAAGTCTTCCAAAAAGGCTACAAACTCCATGACCGCATCCTACGCCCAGCCATGGTGGTAGTATATAACTAGGCTAGAGAACTTAAGAACTTGTCCGAAACGACAATAAACTATGAAGGAAAGATAAAAAGCAAGCCGGAGGCTTGCGAGGAAGATATTGCCCGCCGTGGTGAAAGTTTCAGTAGTTGTTGCTACTGAAACAGGGGATTTTTGAGACAATAGGCTCAAAAATAAGTGATGAAATCCCGAAGGGAGTTGCACACGTCCCCACCACTTAAGGGGAATATCAAAAAAATCAAAATTCGAATTAAAATTTAAGGAGAAAAACACATGTCTAAAATTATCGGTATTGACTTAGGTACAACAAACTCAGCAGTTGCAGTTCTTGAAGGAACTGAAAGCAAAATCATCGCAAACCCAGAAGGTAACCGCACAACTCCATCTGTAGTTTCATTCAAAAACGGAGAAATCATCGTTGGTGATGCCGCAAAACGTCAAGCAGTCACAAACCCAGATACAGTAATCTCTATCAAATCTAAGATGGGAACTTCTGAAAAAGTTTCTGCTAACGGAAAAGAATACACTCCACAAGAAATCTCAGCTATGATTCTTCAATACTTGAAAGGTTATGCTGAAGACTACCTTGGTGAAAAAGTAACTAAAGCAGTTATCACAGTTCCAGCTTACTTCAACGACGCTCAACGTCAAGCAACAAAAGACGCTGGTAAAATCGCTGGTCTTGAAGTAGAACGTATTGTCAACGAACCAACTGCAGCAGCTCTTGCTTACGGTTTGGACAAGACTGACAAAGAAGAAAAAATCTTGGTATTCGACCTTGGTGGTGGTACATTCGACGTATCTATCCTTGAATTGGGTGACGGTGTATTCGATGTATTGTCAACTGCAGGGGACAACAAACTCGGTGGTGATGACTTTGACCAAAAAATCATCGACCACTTGGTAGCAGAATTCAAGAAAGAAAACGGTATTGACTTGTCTACTGACAAGATGGCAATGCAACGTTTGAAAGATGCAGCTGAAAAAGCTAAGAAAGACCTTTCTGGTGTAACTTCAACACAAATCAGCTTGCCATTCATCACTGCTGGTGAAGCTGGACCTCTTCACTTGGAAATGACCTTGACTCGTGCTAAATTTGACGATTTGACTCGTGACCTTGTTGAACGTACAAAAGTTCCAGTTCGTCAAGCCCTTTCAGATGCAGGTTTGAGCTTGTCAGAAATCGACGAAGTTATCCTTGTTGGTGGTTCAACTCGTATCCCAGCCGTTGTTGAAGCTGTGAAAGCTGAAACTGGTAAAGAACCAAACAAATCAGTAAACCCTGATGAAGTAGTTGCTATGGGTGCTGCGATTCAAGGTGGTGTCATCACTGGTGATGTTAAAGACGTTGTCCTTCTTGACGTAACACCATTGTCACTTGGTATCGAAACAATGGGTGGAGTATTTACAAAACTTATCGATCGCAACACAACAATCCCAACATCTAAATCACAAGTCTTCTCAACAGCAGCAGACAACCAACCAGCCGTTGATATCCACGTTCTTCAAGGTGAACGCCCAATGGCAGCAGATAACAAGACTCTTGGACGCTTCCAATTGACAGACATCCCAGCTGCACCTCGTGGAATTCCTCAAATCGAAGTAACATTTGATATCGACAAGAACGGTATCGTATCTGTTAAGGCCAAAGATCTTGGAACTCAAAAAGAACAAACAATTGTGATCCAATCTAACTCAGGTTTGACTGACGAAGAAATCGACCGCATGATGAAAGATGCAGAAGCTAACGCTGAAGCAGATAAGAAACGTAAAGAAGAAGTTGACCTTCGTAACGAAGTAGACCAAGCTATCTTTGCGACTGAAAAGACAATCAAGGAAACTGAAGGAAAAGGCTTTGATGCAGAACGTGACGCTGCTCAAGCTGCTCTTGATGATCTTAAGAAAGCTCAAGAAGACAACAACTTGGACGACATGAAAGCGAAACTCGAAGCATTGAACGAAAAAGCTCAAGGACTTGCTGTGAAACTCTACGAACAAGCCGCAGCAACGCAACAAGCTCAAGCAGGGGCAGAAGGCACACAAGCAACAGGAAACGCAGGCGATGACGTCGTAGACGGAGAGTTTACTGAAAAGTAAGATGCAAAGCCCGTTAAAACCTCACAGTGAAAATAGGAAATCTGACGCAGAAACTTTAGTTTCTAGAAAGATTTGTCTTTTTCACCAAGAGGTTAGGGCGTGCTCGATTTAGCATTACTAGTTTGATTTTTAAAACTCGAACGTCGTAATGATAAGAAGAAATCCAGAGGTTGCAACCCAGCCTCTGTTTTTCGATAAAAAGGGATAAAACCTGATTTATTTGGGTTTTGTCTCATCGATATAAAAGAAAGGAATTGAACCCGATCTAAATCGAGGTTTGATTCACAATATCAATAGAAAGGAACAAGGGTGTTCGTAACTGAACACGGGCTACGGACTGTGCCAAAAAGATAGTTTTTTCTAGGACGCAAGCGTCCGTCGTCAAAACTCCTATTTTGGCTGTGTCCGTTTGACGCCCTTTGTATCTTGAATTATGAACAATACTGAATTTTATGATCGTCTGGGGGTGTCAAAAAACGCTTCGGCAGACGAGATCAAAAAGGCTTATCGTAAGCTTTCAAAGAAATACCACCCAGATATCAACAAGGAGCCTGGTGCTGAGGAAAAATACAAGGAAGTTCAAGAAGCCTATGAGACTTTGAGTGACGACCAAAAACGTGCTGCCTATGACCAATACGGTGCTGCTGGAGCCAACGGTGGTTTTGGTGGAGCTGGTGGTTTCGGCGGTTTCGATGGGGCAGGAGGCTTCGGTGGTTTTGAAGATATCTTCTCAAGTTTCTTCGGCGGAGGCGGTGCTTCACGCAATCCAAATGCTCCTCGTCAGGGGGATGACCTCCAGTATCGTGTAAACTTGACCTTTGAAGAAGCTATTTTTGGAGCTGAAAAAGAGGTTAAGTACAATCGTGAAGCAAGCTGTAGTACATGTAATGGCTCAGGTGCTAAGCCAGGAACAAGTCCAGTCACTTGTGGACGCTGTCATGGAGCTGGTGTTATTAACGTCGATACGCAGACTCCGCTTGGTATGATGCGTCGTCAAGTAACCTGTGATGTCTGTCATGGTCGCGGAAAAGAAATCAAAGATCCATGTACAACTTGTCACGGAACAGGTCATGAAAAACAAGCCCATAGCGTACATGTGAAAATCCCTGCTGGTGTGGAAACAGGTCAACAAATCCGCCTAGCAGGTCAAGGTGAAGCTGGCTTTAATGGTGGACCTTATGGTGATTTGTATGTAGTGGTTTCTGTGGAAGCCAGCGATAAGTTTGAACGTGAAGGAACCACTATCTTCTACAATCTCAACCTCAACTTTGTCCAAGCAGCTCTTGGTGACACAGTTGATATCCCAACTGTTCACGGTGATGTTGAATTGGTTATCCCAGAGGGAACTCAGACTGGTAAGAAATTCCGCCTACGTGGTAAAGGAGCTCCAAGCCTTCGTGGAGGTGCAGTTGGTGACCAATACGTTACCGTTAATGTCGTGACTCCGACAGGATTGAACGACCGCCAAAAAGCAGCCTTGAAAGAATTCGCAGCTGCTGGTGATTTAAAAGTAAATCCAAAGAAAAAAGGATTTTTTGATCATATTAAAGATGCCTTTGAAGGAGAATAAACAAAAAGAGCCGAGTGGCTCTTTTTGTTTATAGATTTTTTAAGACTTTCCTTAAGTAATGACGGACGGTAGCGACCTTCTTCGAAGTTCCATACCTAAACTTTGAGCCTAGGTCTCAAAGTTTCCGGACACCTGAAACCAAGCTGTTTCAAGTGTTTTCATTACGGCGGAAAGTCTTCGATTTAGTTATGAAATGGTGTATGAGTTTTCTAAATTATGATGTATAGTTGATGGGATATAACTTGTTTACATTTTAAAAAAGAGCCGTTGGGCTCTTTTTACTTATCTTCCATTTCCTGTGTTTCTTTTATCACAGCTAGTCTAGTCTGTATATCCTTTTCCAAAACTTTAAACTTGTAAGTCAGGTCTTCTTGGTATTCCTTGATGAGTTCTTTTTGCTGGTCGATGATTTGCAGGCTGTTTTGGATAATATCCACATCATCCTTGATAGCTTGAACGCGGTCAGTGGTATTCAAGACTTCATCTGTGATGGCTTGGCGATTTTTTGTGACCAGGTAACTTCCGACTGCAGCTCCTGCAAATAGCAGTAGGTTGGATAATTTCATAGCAACTCCTTAGGCATTTTTGATAGTTTCAGCTACTTGAGCAAGTTTGTCAAAGTCTGGTTCGTGGGCGATAAAATCAATCTTGAGGTCATCGTCCGCACTGTAGCGAGGCACGAGGTGAACGTGGGTATGAAAGACGGTTTGCCCAGCGACTTCTTCACAGTTAGCAATGATATTCATACCAGCAGCCTTAGTAGCTTTCATGACTTTTTGGGCCACTTTTGGCACTTGGGCAAAGAGTTGGCTGGCGCTAGTAGCGTCCATTTCCAAAAGATTGCGATAGTGTTCTTTTGGCACGACCAAGGTGTGTCCTGGTGTCACTTGAGAGATATCAAGAAAGGCAAGAACCTGCTCATCTTCATATACTTTTGAAGCAGGAATTTCCCCTGCGATGATTTTACAAAAAATGCAATCTGACATAAAATCTACCTCTACTGTATTGAATTTTGATATAATATAGCTACATTATACCAGATTTGGAGAAAATATGTTAGAAATTAAAAATCTGACAGGTGGCTATGTCCATGTCCCTGTCTTGAAAGATGTATCTTTTACCGTTGAAAGTGGGCAGTTGGTCGGTTTGATTGGTCTCAATGGTGCTGGGAAATCAACGACAATCAATGAGATTATTGGTCTGTTGATACCTTATAGTGGCTCCATCAATATCAATGGTCTAACCCTGCAAGAAGATGCAACGAGCTACCGCAAGCAAATTGGTTACATTCCCGAGGCACCTAGTCTGTATGAGGAATTAACACTCAGAGAGCATATCGAAACGGTTGCTATGGCGTATGGGATTGAGCAAAAAGTCGCTTTTAAGCGAGTAGAACCTTTGTTAAAAATGTTCCGTTTGGATCAGAAATTAGACTGGTTCCCTGTTCATTTTTCAAAAGGGATGAAGCAGAAGGTCATGATTATCTGTGCTTTTGTGGTGGATCCGAGTCTTTTCATCGTGGATGAGCCTTTCCTTGGTCTTGATCCGCTGGCTATTGCGGACTTGATTCAGCTTTTGGAAGTGGAAAAGCAAAAGGGCAAGTCCATTCTCATGAGTACCCACGTGCTGGATTCTGCGGAAAAGATGTGTGATGCCTTTGTCATTCTCCACAAGGGTGAGGTGCGTGCCAAGGGAAATCTCCTGCAACTGCGCGAAGCCTTTGATATGCCTGAGGCTAGTTTGAATGATATTTACTTGGCTCTGACCAAAGAGGAGGAGCTATGAAAGACTTGTTTTTAAAGAGAAAGCAGGCTTTTCGTAAGGAGTGTGTCGGTTATCTGCGCTATGTTCTCAATGACCACTTTGTCTTGTTCCTGCTTGTTCTGCTGGGCTTTCTAGCCTACCAGTACAGTCAACTCTTGCAAGATTTTCCTGAAAATCATTGGCCTATCCTTTTGTTTGTAGGAATTATCTCTGTTTTGCTTTTGCTTTGGGGTGGAATTGCCACCTATATGGAGGCTCCAGACAAGCTCTTCCTCTTAGTCGGAGAAGAGGAAATCAAACTCCATCTCAAGCGTCAAACTGGCATTTCCCTAGTCTTTTGGCTCTTTGTGCAGACCCTTTTCTTGCTGTTATTTGCGCCCTTATTTTTAGCCATGGGTTATGGCTTGCCTGTTTTTCTGGTCTATGTGCTTTTATTGGGAGTAGGTAAATATTTCCTCTTTCGTCAAAAGGCCAGCAAATTTTTCACGGAAACTGGACTGGATTGGGACTATGTCATTTCCCAAGAAAGCAAGCGTAAGCAAGTCTTGCTTCGTTTCTTTGCCCTCTTTACGCAGGTCAAGGGGATTTCAAACAGCGTCAAGCGTCGTGCCTATCTGGACTTTATCCTAAAGGCTGTTCAGAAGGTGCCTGGAAAGATTTGGCAAAATCTCTATCTGCGTTCTTATTTGCGAAATGGAGACCTCTTTGCGCTCAGTCTTCGTCTGCTCTTGCTTTCCGTTCTGGCGCAGATTTTTATCGAGCAAGCTTGGATTGCGACAGCAGTGGTAGTGCTGTTTAACTACCTCTTGCTCTTCCAGTTGCTGGCCCTCTATCATGCCTTTGACTACCAGTATTTGACCCAACTCTTTCCGCTGGACAAGGGGCAAAAGGAAAAAGGCTTGCAGGCGGTAGTCCGAGGATTGACCAGTTTGGTCTTAGTAGTGGAATTAGTTGTTGGGTTGATTACCTTCCAAGAAAAACTAGCCCTTCTAGCCTTGCTGGGAGCAGGTTTGGTTTTACTAGTCTTGTACTTACCTTATCAGGTAAAACGTCAGATGCAGGACTAATCTTGCTTATATGACACTAAAAAAGAAGTTGAGTTCGGTTTGTCTCAGCTTCTTTTTAGTTACTACAAGATAATGGTTGGTCCATAGAGGCTCAACTTGGTCTTGACTTGGTCAAAGTGGAAGCGGTCATAGGCCCGCCAAGCGGCGCGAGTAGGAGCGTCTGGATTGAGGGCGCTGAGTCCCATGAGAAGACTGGAAGTCTGGTAAAATTTTTCCAGTTCAATCAAGACTCGATTATCCACTGTCTCAGCCTTGGCTAGAAAACCAAGAATAGAATTTAATTGCTCCTGAAAGCGTATGTCGTCAGCCGTTGCCTGTTTGCATGCTTGATAGGCTTTGTTTAAGTCAGTAATCAAAGTCTGAGCTCTTTTGATAGGGTCTGCATCTGTCATGAGAATTCCTCCTTTAATCTGGGTGCCAGTCTTACTTCTAGCAATTGTATTTTGATACTGTCAGTTTATCACTTTTATCTCCTTTTTCACCTTCAAATCTTTAATTGTCCTTGAAATTTCCTGAATGGTACTGTTAAGATTTTATGATAAAATAGTTGTAAGCTCATCATGATGTTGTAGAAAAATAGTCCTTTTAGGAGTTTTCAAAGACTGTTTAGGATTGGGTGGGCTTGTGTTAGACCTTTTCTGTTATTCTTTTCTTAGGAGGAGAATCCAATGAAACATATGATTATTCAGACACAGAAAACAGTCTATAAAGTAAACGTTGACGATATCTACTATATCCAAACACATCCAACTAAAGCCCATACCGTACAGATTGTTACAGAAGAGGCTAGTTTTAATATGGTTCAAAATTTAAGTAATCTTGAGAACCAATATGGGGAAAACTTGATGAGGTGTCATCGAAATTGTTTGGTCAATCTTGATAAATTAAAATCGATTGATTTTCAAGAAAGAATCCTTTTTCTTGGAGAAGAAGGTCAATACGCTGTCAAGTATGCTAGACGTCGCTATAGAGAAATTCGTCAAAAATGGTTGAAACAAGGAGAGTAAGAAGATGAGAATATTTGTTTTAGAAGATGATTTTTCCCAACAAGCTAGAATTGAAACGACAATTGAGAAACTCTTGAAAGAACATCATATCACTCCCAGCTCTTTTGAGGTCTTTGGCAAGCCAGACCAACTGCTGGCAGAGGTGCATGAGAAGGGGGCGCATCAGCTATTCTTTTTGGATATTGAGATTCGAAATGAGGAGATGAAGGGGCTAGAAGTGGCTAGAAAGATTCGGGATCGGGATCCTTATGCCCTGATTGTCTTTGTGACGACTCACTCGGAGTTTATGCCCCTGTCCTTTCGCTACCAAGTGTCTGCTTTGGACTATATTGATAAGGCCTTGTCAGCAGAGGAGTTTGAATCTCGTATCGAGACAGCCCTCCTCTATGCCAATGGTCAAGACAGTAAGAGTCTAGCGGAAGATTGCTTTTATTTTAAATCAAGATTTGCTCAATTCCAGTATCCTTTTAAAGAGGTTTACTATCTCGAAACGTCGCCCAAATCTCATCATGTCATTCTCTATACCGAGACGGACAGACTGGAATTTACAGCGAGTTTAGAGGAGATTCTTAAGCAGGAGCCTCGTCTCCTGCAGTGCCACCGCTCTTTTCTCATCAATCCTGCAAATGTGGTGCATTTGGATAAGAAAGAAAAACTGCTTTTCTTTCCCAATGGGAGAAGCTGTCTAATTGCGCGTTATAAGGTCAGGGAAGTGTCTGAGGCCATCAATAAATTACACTGAGCTAGGAGAGTTTATGAACATTGCTTGGATATTGTTGTATTTTCTTGTTATTAATGGATTAGAAATTGTCATTTTCTTTAAGGTAGATGGAATTGGTCTCACTTTTGAGAGGATTTTTAAAGCTTTTCTTCTGAAATTTCTTCTAGGGGCCATTTTTGCGACTTTTCAATTTTTGGATGTAAGTGAATATTTGTCCTATTTTATAGAACCTTTGTTCGGTATAGGTCTATCTTTCTTATTGTTAAGAGGGCTTCCTAAAAAAAACCTTATTTTTTATGGTCTCTTCCCAATGATATTAGTAGAGCTCTTTTACAGAGGTGTTTCCTATTTTGTGCTTCCATTTTTGGGGCAAGGAATTGTAGATGGGGATGGCAATCCTATCTTTTTATTGATTATGATATTCGTTTGCTTCATAGTTTTAGTCTTTTTGAAATGGTTAGACTATGATTTCACTAGCTTGAGAAAGGAGTTTCTAGATAAAGGTTTTCAAAAGTCTCTTACTAAGATTAACTGGGTAATGGGGGCTTATTATCTAGTGATGCAAAGTCTATCTTACCTTGAATACCGACAAGGTATTCAATCAACGACAGTTCGCCATTTCATTCTAGTATTTTATCTACTCTTTTTTATGGGGGTTATCAAGAAATTAGATACCTATTTGAAGGAAAAACTTCAGGGAAAACTGAACCGAGAGCAGGTCTTGCGCTATAGAGATATGGAACGCTATAGTCGGCATATAGAGGAACTTTACAAGGAAGTTCGGAGTTTTCGCCATGACTATACCAATCTTTTGACCAGCTTACGTCTGGGCATTGAAGAGGAGGATATGGAACAGATAAAAGAGGTTTACGACTCGGTCTTAAAGGATTCTAGTGAAAAATTGCAGGACAATAAATATGACCTGGGCAGATTGGTGAATATTCGTGACCGTGCCCTCAAAAGTCTCCTAGCAGGGAAATTTCTAAAAGCGAGAGATAAGAAGATTATCTTTAATGTCGAAGTTCCTGAGGAGATTCAGGTTGAGGGGATGAGTCTGCTTGATTTTCTAACCATTGTGTCTATCCTTTGTGACAATGCTATTGAAGCCAGTGCAGAGGCTAGTCAACCTCATGTTTCAATCGCTTTTTTTAAAAATGGAGCACAGGAGACCTTTATCATTGAAAACTCCATCAAAGAAGAGAGCATCGATCTTTCTGAAATCTTCTCCTTTGGAGCAAGTTCTAAAGGGGAGGAGAGAGGAGTTGGTCTCTATACCGTTATGAAAATTGTGGAAAGTCATCCTAATACCAGTCTAAATACCACCTGCCAAAATCAAGTCTTTCGTCAGGTGTTTACTATAATACATACAGAATGATAAAAAATAAGACCGAGAGTTCTTGTTACTCGGTCTTATTTTTTATAGCTGAATAGGTAGTTCAAGTGCTTTTGTGATTTTAAATTTACTTAAAATTGTTTCATGTAAGAGTTTTTCCCACCATCCTCCACCTGTAATTTGGTTGAGTTCGGTAGTTGTTAGTTCTCGAAATGAAGTTAGGTTTTGTTTCTTATCCATGTTATGATTCTCCTTTTTGATAAGATAATAAATAGTTCTAGAGTGTTATCTGAAAATTAATCAGAATGGGTTAACATTTTATCTTTGAAATAATCAAAATATGTTTTCTTTGCAGTTACACTAGTGACGCGACCTTGTAAGCCGTATTGGATGAGTTTACTATCCTCATTAGATAGTTTTGCAAGAGCGGTTAATTTAAAGAGATTACCTTGCTCTGTTCTGGTAGGAGTTTGATCAATTGTCTGAAGTTGGCCGATGATGGTAATGCCGTGATTTCCAATCTTCTCCAGTTTTAATCTTACAGTTTGTCCTTTATCTAGTAGAGGTAGATAGTCAGAAGATACGTAGTAAGTGATTAGTACTTCTCTTGTATCTGTGATGACAGGGAATATTTGAGCAATTTCTGTACCAGTTGGAATTCTATTTTTACCTTCAAATTCGCTGTTCAGATGAACGATACCTTTACTTGGAGCGGTTAAGGTATTGTTTTCTAAGCGCTGTGTCGCTTGATCTAGTTGTACTTTTAATTCTGTTAATTGATTTTCCACGGTTAGTTGTTGCTGAGAAGCTGTCTGTAAAAATTGAGTACGAAGTACTTCAATTTTGGTCGCTAAACTATTGTCATAAGTTGCTACACTTCCGATACCAGCTTGCTGAATTTTGAGGCTTGCGATAGATGATTCCAGACCTGCAATACTTTGATTAATTTGAGATAAAAATGGCTCTTCTGCAGTTCCTTGTGTTTGTCCTTGTGAGGCTACAAGATAACGATTCAAAATTGACTGGTGCGGATTGTCAGTTGGTAAGCGTGCTCTTTTATTTATGATAGCATCTCTCAGCTCCTGGTATTCTCCAATTTGTTGTTGAACTTTTGTAATTTCTTGTTCGATGGCTGATGAACTGCTATTGGCAAGATTGGCTTGATTTGAAACTTCGGTGTTAGTCTTTGAGATACCTAGCTCAATATCATGGGATTGTTTAGTAAAATTCATAAAGGTATTATGGTAGCCAAATTCATCCTCGCCAGAAAAAAGATCAGTCGCTTTTTCTAAGCTTTGTTTCAAAATTCCAAGTCCTTCTTTTTGCTTCTCAAGTCTTTGTAATTGAGTTTCTAAGGCAGTTTTCTGACTTTCTTCCATTGTTTCAGAGTATTTGATAAGTAAGTCCCCTTTTTCAACTACTTGATTTGCCACTAAATGATTAGCTAGGATAGGATTATCACTGGTCGACTGAATAGATGCAATGACACTTGTAGGGGTGATTTCCCCTTGGGAAGTAACAGTAATTTCTTTTGTGGCAACAAGGGAGAAAATCAAGATGAAAGTAAACAGTAATGAAAGAGGTATAATTAATACTGTCGCATAGTTATGGTAACGTCTCTGATAAAACTCGACGCTTCTAAAAAGATTAGGATTCATGACATTCTCCTTATTTATTGAATAGATGATGGTAGAAGCCTTGCGCCTGCATTAACTCTTGGTGACTACCAACTTCAATGATTTTCCCTTGGTCAAGAACAATGACACGGTTGGTTCGTTCGGCTATACTGAGACGATGGGCTACAAAGAGAATGGTTTTATCAGTTAGGGACATAAGATTATCTATAACTTTTTTCTCAGTCAAGACATCAAGACCGCTAGTAGCTTCATCTAGTATTAAAACAGGAGCTTTAGTTAAAAGAGCACGAGCGAGGGCTATTCGTTGCTTTTGTCCTCCTGATAGACCAGCTCCATCAGAGAGCTGAGTTTGATAGCCCATAGGCATTCTTTCAATGTCTTGACGGATTTCAGCTAATTCACAAGCTCTTAGAATATCTTCTTGGCTAATCATATGATTACCGCCCAAGGTTAAGTTTTCCAAGATAGAGCCATTAAAGATATAGGCTTGTTGGGGTAGGTAATTAATATGACGGCGCAAGACTTTTTTATCAATGTTTTTAATATCCTGATGATTGATGGAAATATGCCCTTTGTAGGGTTCAAAGAAATTGACAATCATTTTGGCTAAAGTTGTTTTACCAGAACCACTGACTCCAACTAGGCTAACCTTATCTCCTTGCTTAATCGTGAGATTAATATCTGTTAAGGTATCTCGTCCAAAACCATACTTATAAGAAAGGTCATCAAATTCAATATCGCCCATCAAAAAATGTGAATGAACAGG
>NZ_JBJUSF010000032.1:0-23579 GCF_046098195.1 Streptococcus sp. ST14 | reverse complement strand
ATCATCATAAGTTAATTTCATAATAAAAACACCCCAAAAGTTAGATTTTTTCTGTCTAACTTTTGGGGTGCAGTTCAAAATCAGCGTTTTTCTCATGTATTGATTCGTATTGAATGCTTACTTCACTTCAGTAAACACAACGTGTTTGCGAAGTTTTGGTGAGTATTTCTTCAATTGAAGACGGTCTGGAGTGTTACGTTTGTTTTTAGAAGTAAGGTACAAGCGTTCACCAGATTCTTTGTGTTCAAGTGTGATATTTACGCGCATGGTATCTCCCTTCTATTATTCAGCTGATGCAGCTTTAGCGATTTTACGTCCTTTGTAGTATCCTTTAAGTGATACACGGTGAGAACGTGAGTAATCTCCAGTAGTTTCGTCAAAGTTTACAGATGGAGCTGTTACTTTGTAGTGTGTACGACGTTTGTTTTTCTTCGCTTTTGAAGTGCGACGTGCAGGTACTGCCATTTTCTTTTCTCCTTTAGGTATTTAAATTCGATTCAATCTACTGATTTTCATCAACCATATTAGAATAACACATTTTTTTTGTAAAGTAAAGTTACTTGACAAAAAAAGATGAAAAAATTCTCCTGTCCGATCTAGCAGACAGGAGAAGGTGTTAAATATCAATCTCAAATGGTTCGTCAATGGTTTCTGATACGTATTTTCCGTCTTTCTTCCGTTGCTTGACACACTCTGTAAGGAGATATTCGATTTGCCCATTGACTGAACGAAAGTCGTCTTCTGCCCATGATGCGAGTGCAGCGTATAACTTTGTTGAGAGTCGAAGGGGAATCTGCTTTTTTTTAGCTTCAGCCATCTTTAGTAAAGACTTCCTGCGTTGACAATTGGTTGTGCATCATGATTGCCACAGAGAACGACTAGGAGATTTGAAACCATGGCAGCTTTTCGTTCTTCGTCAAGTTCTACCAATTCTCCTTCATTGAGACGTTCTAGTGCCATTTCAACCATTCCCACAGCGCCGTCTACAATCATCTTACGGGCATCAATAATGGCAGATGCTTGTTGGCGTTGAAGCATAACAGCTGCAATTTCTGGTGCATAAGCTAGATAAGTGATACGTGCTTCAAGGATTTCCAAGCCAGCATCTTCTACGCGACTTTGGATTTCTTCACGAATACGGTTAGCTACAATTTCACTAGAGCCACGGAGACTACCTTCATCTGCTTGTCCATCCCCTGTAGTATCTACATTAGGAGACACATCGTAAGGATAGATGCGGACAATATTACGAAGGGCGCTATCACACTGCAATGAGAGATATTCTTTATAGTTATCAACGTTGAAGACTGCTTTGGCTGTATCGACAACTCTCCAAGTTACCGCAATTCCAATTTCAACAGGGTTACCTAAGCAATCGTTAATCTTTTGACGGGAATTGCTCAAAGTCATAACTTTGAGGGAAATCTGTTTCTTGCCAATTTCAAGGTTTACATCATTGCCATTTGATGATTTCATTCCTGAAAAAGGAGATTTTGTGCTAACATCACCACTTTGACCAAGTCGAGTGTGGTTTGCAGGGTTGACTGCTATGCTAAAAGGATTGACAAAGTAAAAACCAGGTTCTTTGATGGTACCTGTATAATTACCAAAGAGGGTCAAAACCAGAGCTTCCTGAGGTTTGACAACTTTTAAACCAGCATGAGCTAGAACTGAAATTAAGATTAATAAAAGACCGATAATAATTCCAAAAACGTTTTCCGAACCAGCACCCATTATAAATATAAAGATACCAAGTACGAGTGTCAATTCAATGAGAATTAATGCGAATACACCATTTGGTTTTGAATTGATTAGTTTTTCAGTCATAAGAATGACCTCCTGCTTTATGATATCTAAATGATATCACTTTAATTTATAAAGTCAAGAAATAAATGTAACATTTTTAAAGAAAATATTGCTGTATAGAATTTTCTGAAAATTCAAGAATTTTCTTCTGTTCATTGCCTTTAAAATGTGCTATAATAGTAAAAACTGAAACGGGAGGGATAAGATGACTGAATTAGATAAACGTCACCGCAGTAGCATTTATGATAGCATGGTTAAATCACCAAACCGTGCTATGCTTCGAGCGACTGGTATGACAGATAAGGACTTTGAAACACCGATTGTGGGAGTGATTTCGACTTGGGCGGAAAATACACCATGTAACATTCACTTGCATGATTTCGGGAAATTAGCTAAAGAAGGTGTCAAATCTGCAGGTGCTTGGCCTGTACAGTTTGGAACCATTACCGTAGCGGACGGGATTGCCATGGGAACGCCTGGTATGCGTTTCTCTCTAACATCTCGTGATATCATTGCGGACTCTATCGAGGCGGCGATGGGTGGTCACAACGTCGATGCCTTCGTTGCTATCGGTGGCTGCGACAAGAACATGCCTGGTTCTATGATTGCTATTGCCAACATGGATATTCCAGCTATTTTCGCCTATGGTGGTACTATTGCACCGGGAAATCTTGATGGCAAAGATATTGACTTGGTTTCTGTTTTTGAGGGAATCGGAAAATGGAACCATGGTGACATGACAGCTGAGGACGTAAAACGTCTTGAATGTAATGCCTGCCCTGGCCCTGGTGGCTGTGGTGGTATGTATACAGCTAATACCATGGCGACTGCTATCGAAGTTCTCGGTATGAGTTTGCCAGGATCTTCATCTCACCCAGCTGAATCAGCCGACAAGAAAGAAGATATCGAAGCAGCAGGACGTGCTGTTGTTAAGATGCTGGAGCTTGGTCTCAAACCATCTGATATCTTGACTCGTGAAGCCTTTGAAGATGCCATCACTGTAACCATGGCTCTCGGTGGTTCTACAAATGCCACTCTTCACTTGCTTGCCATTGCCCATGCGGCTAATGTTGATTTGTCCCTTGAGGACTTCAATACGATCCAAGAACGTGTGCCTCACTTGGCCGACTTGAAACCATCTGGTCAGTATGTCTTCCAAGACCTTTACGAAGTCGGTGGTGTCCCTGCGGTTATGAAATATCTCTTGGCAAATGGTTTTCTTCATGGCGACCGTATCACATGTACTGGTAAGACAGTCGCTGAAAACTTGGCTGACTTTGCAGACCTTACACCAGGCCAAAAAGTCATTATGCCACTTGAAAATCCAAAACGTGCAGACGGTCCGCTTATCATCTTGAACGGGAACCTTGCCCCTGATGGTGCGGTTGCTAAAGTATCAGGTGTGAAAGTTCGTCGTCACGTTGGACCAGCTAAGGTCTTTGACTCAGAAGAAGATGCTATTCAGGCCGTTCTGACAGATGAAATCGTTGATGGCGATGTAGTCGTTGTCCGTTTTGTTGGACCTAAGGGTGGTCCTGGTATGCCTGAAATGCTGTCACTTTCATCTATGATCGTTGGTAAAGGTCAAGGAGACAAGGTTGCCCTCTTGACGGATGGACGCTTCTCTGGTGGTACTTATGGTCTGGTTGTCGGACATATCGCTCCTGAAGCTCAGGATGGTGGACCGATTGCTTACCTCCGTACAGGTGATATCGTTACGGTTGACCAAGATACCAAAGAAATTTCCATGGCCGTATCCGAAGAAGAACTTGAAAAACGCAAGGCAGAAACAACCTTGCCACCACTTTACAGCCGTGGTGTCCTCGGTAAATATGCCCATATCGTATCCTCTGCTTCACGCGGAGCCGTGACAGACTTCTGGAATATGGACAAGTCAGGTAAAAAATAAACAAGAAAAGCAAGCCATTTTCGGCTTGCTTCTTTTCATCTTCAAAAGTGATTTGCCTGCTTATACTCAATAAAAATCAAAGAGCAAACTAGAAAGCTAGGCGCAGGCAGTACTTGAGTACGACAAGCCGACGCTGACGTGGTTTGAATTTGATTTTTGAAGAGTATTAACGAGGTGGCAGTCCAAGGGCAATGCGGCCGTAGCGACTGATTCGTGTGATCTTCCAGGCAGGCGACCAGGTAACCTCAACCTTGACATCTTCGATACCCTCGATTTGTTTCAGACCTGCGACGATTTCGATAGGCAGGCTTTCGGCGCAATCGCAGGCAGTGTCGGTGAAGGTCATGACAATCTTGCAGAGACCTGTTTCATCTAGACTGATTTCATAAATCAGCCCTAGATTGTAAACATCCAATTCCACATCTGTATCAAAAACCTTCTCTAGTTTTTCGATAATTTGATCTTGTAAGGCCAAAGCTCGGTCATTGATTTTGATATCGTCTCTCATAACAGTCCCTCCACGTGACAAATATCCTCTATTTTCTCATAATTCTGACAATTTGGCAAGTTTTTGATGAATTTTCTGAAAAATATGATAGAATGAAGAAAATATGGAATCAAGGGGAAGTCTATGGAGCAGATTGGAAAAGTCTTTAGACAATTACGAGAGTCAAGAAATATCTCGCTGAGACAAGCAACTGGGGGACAATTTTCGCCGTCCATGTTGTCCCGATTTGAAACAGGTCAGAGTGAGCTTTCGGTGGAAAAGTTTCTATTTGCCCTAGAAAATATATCTGCTAGTGTAGAGGAAATCCTCTTTCTGACGAGAGGTTTTCAGTATGATACAGATTCTGAGTTGAGAAAAGAAATCATAGATGTCTTGGATCCAAAGAATATAGCTCCGCTTGAGGACTTGTATCGCAAGGAGTATCAAAAGCATGCCCATTCTCAAAACAAACAGAAACATATTCTAAATGCCATCATTATCAAGTCTTATATGAAGAGCATGGATGAAAGGGTAGAGTTAACAGCAGAGGAAGGGAAAGTCCTTCATGATTATTTGTTTTCTACCGAGATTTGGGGAATCTATGAACTCAATTTATTTTCAGTCAGTTCACCATTTCTATCTGTTTCTCTTTTTACTAGATATGTACGAGAAATGGTACGTAAATCTGATTTTCTAATGGAAATGTCTGGTAATCGAAATCTGTTTCACACTATACTATTGAATGGCTTTTTAGCCAGCATTGAGTGTGAAGAATTTACCAATGCCTCTTATTTTAAACGTGTCATCAAAGAGCATTTCTACAAGGAAAATGAGACCTATTTCCGAATTGTCTATTTGTGGGCTGAAGGTCTTCTTGATAGCAAGCAGGGTAGAGTCAAGGAAGGGCAGAAAAAGATGGAAGATGCTGTCCATATTTTTGAGATGCTTGGTTGTAACAAATCTGCTGAATACTACAGAAATACAACCGATTGTTGAATATCTGCAAACTAAGAAAATAATTTGAAAATTTAAGCGATAGAACTTTTGACTACTCTCAGGTCGTTACAAAAGTTCTATCGTTTCTTTGCTCATTTTATGTGTTGCATATATTCAAAAGTTTTCCCTTTCAATTTCTAAGTGCTATACTATAGTCATACTTCACATAGGGATTATAACAAGAAGGGAGATTACCTATGAAACTATTGTTTAGAAATCAAGCTTATCGACTCTTGACTTTGTCGCGCTTCTTCAATGCTTTTGGTGCTTCGATTTTTAACCTAGTATTTATCGTTTATGCATCGACCTTGCCACAAGCCTCTTTTGCTGTTGCTGTAGCAAATATTGTGATGATTCTTCCGACTCTCTTTACAGTTTTTGTAGGGATTCGGGCAGATTACACGAGGGACAAGGTCAAATGGATGGTCTATAGCGGTTTGTTTCAGGCAGTTTTATTTTTTCTAGCAGCTTTAGTTGTTCAGCAAGCTAGTCTCTTTGCCTTTTCTAGCCTGTGTTTAATCAATGTCATTAGTGATATAATCAGTGATTTTGCTGGTGGTTTGCGCATGCCTCTTATTAAGGAAAAGGTAGCTGAAAATGATTTGATGGAGGCTTATTCTTTTTCCCAGTTTATCACCTATATTTCAGCTATTGGTGGTCAAGCTTTCGGAGTCTGGCTCTTAGGGCTATCGGTTAACAATTTTTCCCTCGTTGCGGGAATCAATGCCTGTTTTTTCCTAGTATCAGCCGCTATTCTCTTTTTAGGAAAAAGCAAATTAAGCCTGTCAATTTCATCTGCTGATGGTGAAAACCTAAAAAATGAGAAGCTTTCTATCAAAGACCAGTTCCTAACAATTTACCGAAATTTACGTCTCGTTTTTCTTAAAGGTGGACAGAAAAACTTTGGTTTCATGATCTTTGCTGTCTTGCTTATTAATGCCTTGGGTGGGGCTTTAGGAAGCATCTATAACATCTTCTTTTTGAGCCATTCTCTCTTGAATTTTTCTTACACAGAGGCACTATTTATCAATCAAGCCTGTGTTTTAGTAGCAATCATCATCAGTAGCCTTACGGGCAATGATTATTTTGGTAAGCAGTCCTTGCCTAGATTGATGATGTGGGCGACCGTAGGACTCAGTCTAATTGGTCTGGCGAATGTATTCAATCAAGTCGTACTTGGTTTACTATTTCTCTTTTCAACTCTGTATGTGTCTGGTAAAGTTCAACCAAAGATTAGTGCCATGCTCATGAGAAATCTAGCTCCAGAGGTTCTAGCTCGTACCAGTAATTTTTTAGGTTTATTGTTTACCTTGTCTATACCTGTGGGAACAGCTTGTTTTTCACTTATAGCTGTATGGAATATACAGTTGACTTGGATGCTGTTTGTTGGTTTTTCCTTGCTAGCTATTCTTTTGACAGTTATTAATCTCAAAAATGATATCTAAATCCTAATTTTTTTTCTCACTGTTTTAATCCCTCTATTTATGGTAAAATAAGACTATTAAGTTTAAAGAGGATTCCCTATGAAATTACAAAAACCAAAAGGAACGCAGGATATTTTACCTGCTGAGTCTGCTAAGTGGCAGTACGTTGAGGGCTTTGCCCGTGAAATTTTCAAGCGCTATAACTATGCAGAAGTGCGTACGCCTATTTTTGAGCATTACGAGGTTATCAGTCGCTCTGTCGGAGATACAACCGATATCGTAACCAAGGAAATGTACGATTTCTATGATAAGGGTGACCGCCATATCACCCTCCGTCCAGAAGGAACTGCGCCCGTTGTCCGTTCCTATGTGGAAAACAAACTCTTCGCACCAGAAGTGCAAAAGCCAAGTAAGTTCTATTACATGGGCCCTATGTTCCGTTATGAGCGTCCACAGGCAGGTCGTTTACGCCAGTTCCACCAGATTGGTGTTGAGTGTTTTGGCTCAAGCAATCCAGCTACCGATGTGGAAACCATCGCTATGGCAGCCCATTTCTTGAAAGAAATCGGCATCCAAGGTGTCAAATTGCATCTTAATACTCTTGGAAATCCTGAGAGCCGTGCAGCCTACCGTCAAGCCTTGATCGCCTATTTGACACCGCTCAAGGAGACCTTGTCTAAGGATAGCCAACGTCGTTTGGAGGAAAATCCTCTCCGTATCTTGGACTCTAAGGAAAAAGAAGACAAGGTGGCAGTGGAGAATGCGCCGTCTATCTTGGATTTCCTTGATGAAGAAAGCCAAGCTCACTTTGATGCTGTGCGTCAGATGTTGGAAAATCTGGGTGTAGACTACATCATTGATACCAATATGGTGCGTGGTCTGGACTACTACAACCACACAATTTTCGAGTTCATCACTGAAATCGAGGGCAATGAATTGACAGTCTGTGCTGGTGGTCGCTATGATGGCTTAGTTGCCTACTTTGGTGGTCCTGAAACTGCTGGATTTGGATTTGGCCTTGGTGTAGAGCGTCTGCTTCTTATCCTTGAAAAGCAAGGTGTGGGCCTCCCTATCGAAAACGCTCTAGATGTTTATATCGCAGTCTTGGGTGAAGGAGCAAATGTCAAGGCCTTGGAATTGGTACAAGCCCTTCGCCAACAAGGATTCAAAGCAGAACGTGACTACCTCAACCGGAAGCTTAAAGCTCAGTTCAAGTCAGCCGATGTCTTTGCGGCTAAGACCCTCATCACCCTAGGCGAGAGTGAAGTCGAAAGCGGACAAGTGACAGTTAAGAACAACCAAACTCGAGAAGAAGTTCAAGTATCACTTGAGACCATTAGCCAAAACTTTTCAGAAATATTTGAAAAATTAGGCTTTTAATAGTAGAAAAACTGGTCAGGATCTTATTCCTGACCTTTTTCTTTTGCAAAATGACAAAAATCTTAAACTTTTTGACAAATATACTTGTCAAAAAGAAAAAGATGTGTTACAATGTAAGCAAGTTAAGAGTAAAGGAGAAGGGAATGCTTAAAAATCGTTTAAAAGAGCTTCGGGCTCGCGATGGTCTCAATCAGACCGAACTTGCCAAGCTAGCAGGAGTTTCCAGACAGACCATCAGTTTGTTAGAACGGGATGAGTACACCCCATCCATCGTTATTGCCCTGAAGATTGCTCAGATATTCCATGAGCCAGTCGAGTCAGTCTTTCGTATAGAGGAGGATGAGGAATGAATAAGTATAAAGTAATTTATTATATGAGTGTTTTTGCCTTTATTGTGAATGCTTTTGCTATGATTGGAACATTACTGGGTTGGTTCTATTTTGTTGAAAGTAAGTATTTGTTTTGGATTAATTTAGTCCTCTTGTCCATTTTCAATCGGTTGAAGAAAAAGGAGAAAAATGATGAACAAGTATAAAGTAATCTATTATGTAGTTGCCATAGCTCTATTAGTCAGCGTATTTCTACTGATTGGGATGGACCTAGGCTGGTTTAATCTGTATCAAAGCGACCAATTTGTTTGGACCTACTTTGCTCTCATCCCAGTAGTTGACTGGATTGAAAAGAAATCAAAAAATTTAGCAAGTGAAAAAGGAGAATGAATATGAAAGAGTTTTTAGCAGGTTTTCAAGTAGATACTGAGCACAAAGAACTTGCCGGTGTTTGTGCAGGTTTAGGAAATTATTTTAACATTCAAGCCAATATCGTTCGTTTGGTGACAGTTTTGTTGTTTCTCTCTTCTACAGAGATTGGTATTTTAACAGTTACAGCCTATGCTTATCTAGCAGGTTGGCTTGGCAATGAACCCTTGGGGGATGGAGCAAAAAAAGCTAGAAACCAAGCTATTCTCTTACTTGCTGTTTGTTTGATTTTGGTGTCACTTGGAACAGAAGGCTTGACAGCTATTTTTGAATCAGGTAAAGCCTTTGGTCAATGGTTGGTTGGATTAGTTTAGAAAGAGGATGAATATGAAAAAGAAACGTGGATTGTTATTTTTAATGGCTTTGATCTTGGGAGGCTTCTTGGGCATGTTTGCAGGGATGTTTAAGGCCTATACCGAAAACTATGGAACCATTTTAGATGTCAAAATCGTGATTCCATGGATATCATCTATTTGTTTACTGTTAGGTTTCATTAGTATGTTTTTGACTTTCGATTTCTTAAAGAAAAGCAGAAAATTTCACTCCTTGTATCAAGAGGAAATGGATGATGATCTGAATGAAACCTATTATGTACAAATGTATCGTAATCTCGAGTTTGGAACTATTGCTTTTAATAGTGCAGGCGTAGCGATTTTTTTGGCTCTTTTCATCTCAGGTAGTGAAGTAATTGTACTAAATATCAGCTATATAACCTTATCTCTTTCTTTTTTGGCATTAGTGATGATTTTCAGTGCTCAAAAATATCTCTATAAGACCATTGCGATCGTTCGTCAGTTTGATTTGGAATTCTTCTCTACACCAAAAGATGTCTTGGACTATATAAACTCCTACGATGAAGGGGAGCGCAAGGCTAATTTAGAACAGAGTTTTCGAATTTTATTCCAATTAAACCAGTATGTCCTGCCAACTCTCTATTTTCTAATCGTACTCTTTTCCTTACTGACAGGAGAGATTCAGTTACTAGCCTTCTTGCTTGTAGGAGCGATCCATATTTATATCAATGTGATGCAATTACCTATGGTAAAACGTTATTTCAAATAGGAGTCTTTTATGAAATTACTTAAAAATCTTGGCTGGTTTTTGCTAGCTGTTCTATCCTTTTTCTTTGGCTATGGTCTGGTTCAGAGTATGGCTTTATCAGCGCTTGACCTAGGGGCTTCAATCTTTGGAGTCTTGCCACTTTATGTCGCCCTGTCAGGGGCCTATGTTTATGGAGTTTACAGATGGTATCGGACAGAAAAGGTTAGCATCCAGACAACAGCTTTTAATCGTTATATTTGGTTGCCAACTCTGGTTTTGCTAGTGGCGATTACAGCCCAGTTCTTTTTGCCAGATGATCCGTCGGTCAATCAACAAATCGTATCACAATTGACAGTTGCTCAGCCTGTCTTTGGTTTCTTTATGGTAGTGGTCTTTGCTCCTCTGACGGAAGAACTCATCTTTAGAGGGATGCTGGCGCGTTATCTCTTTCCTAAGCAGAACAACAGCAAACAGACAGCTCTGTTTCTCCTCATATCGAGTGTGCTTTTTGCCTTGATTCATTTTCCAGGGACTTTGCAACAGTTTTTAGTTTATGCTAGTCTGGGATTGAGTTTGGGACTGGCTTATGTGAGCCGAAAAGGTCTTCTTTACAGCATTTCTCTCCACGCTTTGAATAATTTAATCGGCTTTTTGATGATACTCATGCTATAATAGAGTCAGGAGGTCACATGAAACGAGTAATTTTATTAGCAGTGATACAGGCAGTCGTTCTCTTCTTTATCATTGGGGCACTTGCCTATGCCTTTAAAGGCGATTTCTTTTACAACTATCTAGCAGTTGTCTTTGCGCCTATTGCAGGTGTCTTGCGTTTTGCGACAGCTTATGCGACGGAGATTGTTCTACCTAAAAAGGCAGCTGAGATTGCTGAAAAGCGTAAAAAAGGTTAAGAATCATAATCAGAGAATCCGATGACGTTTTCATCGGATTTTTTGTCTGTTCGTTTTGATTTCTAAAGACAATCAAACTTTTCTGCTGATTTTCATGAAGAGCCTGCGCTTTTATGGTAAAATAGTAACAGAATAAAAGAGGAGAGAAAACATGAAACGTAGTATGTATGCTGGTCGTGTTCGTGAGGAACATATCGGACAAGAGATTACTTTGAAAGGATGGGTTGGCCGTCGTCGTGACTTGGGTGGTTTAATCTTTATCGACCTTCGTGACCGTGAAGGAATCATGCAGTTGGTTATCAACCCTGAAAAAGTATCTGCAGAGGTCATGGCAACAGCTGAAAGTCTTCGCAGTGAGTTTGTCATCGAGGTGACTGGACAAGTCGCTGCGCGTGAGCAAGCTAATGATAAATTGCCGACTGGTGCAGTTGAGTTGAACGTGGCAGCTTTGACGGTGCTTAATACAGCTAAAACAACACCTTTTGAGATTAAAGATGGGATTGAGGCCAATGACGATACACGTTTGCGTTACCGTTACCTTGACCTTCGTCGTCCAGAAATGCTAGAAAACCTTAAGCTTCGTGCTAAGGTGACTCACTCTATCCGTAATTACTTGGATGAGTTGGAGTTTATCGATGTGGAGACGCCATTCCTTTCTAAATCAACGCCAGAAGGGGCGCGTGACTATTTGGTGCCATCTCGTGTCAATAAAGGGCATTTCTACGCTCTTCCTCAAAGTCCACAAATCACTAAGCAACTCTTGATGAATGCTGGATTTGACCGTTACTACCAAATCGTTAAATGTTTCCGTGATGAGGACTTGCGTGGTGACCGTCAGCCTGAGTTCACCCAGGTCGACTTGGAAACATCCTTCCTTACGGAGCAGGAGATCCAAGATATTACAGAAGGATTGATTGCGCGCGTGATGAAAGAAACAAAAGGCATCGACGTGACGCTTCCATTTCCTCGTATGAAATACGATGATGCGATGGCTCTTTACGGTTCTGACAAGCCTGATACCCGTTTTGACATGTTGCTTCAGGACTTGACAGAAGTTGTCAAGGGTGTTGATTTTAAAGTCTTCTCAGAAGCGCCTGCTGTTAAAGCCATTGTAGTCAAAGGAGCTGCAGACAACTACTCACGTAAAGACATTGACAAGATGACCGAAGTAGCTAAACAGTACGGTGCTAAAGGTCTTGCTTGGGTCAAGGTTGTGGATGGAGAATTAAACGGACCAGTTGCCAAGTTCTTGACTGGGATCCAAGCAGACTTGACTGCAGCACTTGGTCTTGAAGATAAGGATTTGGTTCTCTTTGTGGCGGATACGCTTGAAGTGGCGAATGCAACACTAGGTGCCCTTCGTGGACGTATTGCCAAAGAGCTTGGCTTGATTGATAACGATAAGTTCAACTTCCTTTGGGTGGTTGATTGGCCAATGTTTGAATGGTCTGAAGAAGAAGACCGCTACATGAGCGCCCACCATCCATTTACCCTTCCACAGGAAGAAACAGCTCACGAATTAGAAGGTGATTTGGCTAAGGTTCGTGCCATTGCTTACGATATCGTCTTGAACGGTTATGAGCTTGGTGGTGGTAGCCTTCGTATCAACCAAAAAGACCTTCAAGAACGCATGTTTAAGGCTCTTGGTTTCTCGGCTGAAGAAGCAAATGACCAGTTTGGTTTCCTTCTTGAAGCCATGGACTATGGTTTCCCACCACACGGTGGTTTGGCGATCGGACTTGACCGTTTTGTGATGCTCTTAGCAGGAGAAGAAAATATCCGTGAAGTCATTGCCTTTCCTAAGAACAACAAGGCAACCGACCCAATGACACAAGCTCCATCAACAGTCGCTCTCAAACAACTAGAGGAACTCAGCTTACAAGTAGAAGAAGATGAAACAAGCAAAACAAATTAAGCGGTGCCGCTATTATCTGCGCCGCTTTGCTTATCAGATAAAAATCTTACGAGTTTTACAAAGTATCTCTCGAGAAAAATATGATGAGAAAGTATCGGCCTCTCTGGTTTATGGCTTTTTGTCAGCGGTAGCAGTCAATTTCTTTTTTCAACCAGGGCACGTTTACTCCAGTGGTGCGACGGGTCTGGCACAGATTATCTCTGCTTTGAGTAATCACTGGTTTGGTTTTTATATTCCGATATCGCTAACCTTTTATGCTATCAATTTTCCATTGATGATTTTGGCTTGGTATCAGATTGGGCATAAGTTTACAATCTTTACCTTTATCACAGTATCCATGAGTTCCCTCTTTATCCAGCTTGTGCCAGTTGTGACCTTGACAGAGGATCCCATCATCAATGCCCTTTTTGGGGGAGTTGTCATGGGCTTGGGAATTGGTTTTGCGCTCCGTAACAATATTTCTAGCGGAGGTACAGATATCGTCAGTCTGACCATTCGAAAGAAAACGGGTAAGAATGTCGGTAGTATTTCTTTCCTGGTAAATGGGACCATCATGCTGATAGCAGGTTTGACCTTTGGTTGGAAATACGCCCTTTACTCCATGATTACCATCTTTGTCTCCAGTCGTGTGACAGACGCGGTCTTTACAAAGCAAAAGCGCATGCAGGCCATGATTGTGACCAATAATCCTGACAAGGTAATCGCAAAAATCCATAAAAAATTGCACCGCGGAGCAACCATGATCCACGATGCAGAAGGAACCTATAATCACGAGAGAAAAGCAGTCTTGATTACGGTTATCACACGAGCAGAGTTTAATGATTTTAAACACATCATGAAACAGGTTGATCCGACAGCCTTTGTCTCTGTATCCGAAAATGTCCACATCCTAGGACGATTCGTAGAAACAGACAATTAATAATACTCAAAAGACCAGCCGCAAGGCTGGTCTTTATTTTTCGATAATTTTGTGTCCAATTAACTGGCGGTAACAAATCTGTTTATTGTTTTTAGCATCGTTGATGATCTGGAGAATGGTTTCAAAGGAAACGCGCCCAAGTTCTAGGCTATTGATATCGACATAAGCTACGAGGTCAAGTCGAGGATTGACAGAGTCGAAACTCAAGACAGGAACAGTTAACTGATGCTTACTGATGTAGTCACAAACCCCTTCTGCAAGGAGACTATCGGTTGTGATGATAGCGTCAATCTGCGGATCGTGATTGAACAGAAGTTCACTGAACTGATAACCTTTTTCTTCTAGAAATTCGGTCGCAAAGTAGGTTAAGTTGGTATCAATCGGAAGTTGGTGTTGTTTGAGTGCAGACTCATAGCCAGTTAGACGATCTTGCGTTACGAAGAGTCGCTTTGTACCCCCGATAAAGGCAATTCGTTTGCATCCTTTTTTGATGAAATACTCTGTCGCATCAAAGCCAGCTTGTACATTGTCATTATCAACAAGAGGGATAAAGGGTGAAGTTGATTTTCCGAGAATGAGGAAAGGGAATTGTTCATCGGCTACTAGCTTGACCAGAGGGTCTTCTTCCTCGGCGTAGAGGAAAATCAAACCGTCAACACGTTTACCATAAACCATCTGAGAAATCGCATTGAGACGTTCTTTCTCATCTTTCCCCGTTGCAATCTGAATAGCGTAGTGGTTCTCAGACGCGACTTGGGCGATACCACGAAGGACAGATGGGAAGAAAGGATTTTGGTAAAAGGCATCCGAGTCGTCAGGGAGCACCAGACCGATAACCTGAGTATAGCTGCTAACTAGGCTACGAGCATTGAGATTGGGATGGTAGTTGAGTTCCTTCATAGCCTTGCGAACTCGTTTTTTGGTTTCATCACTAATCGTTGATTTGTTTTGAATAACGCGGGTTACAGTTGAAGGTGAGACACCTGCAGCCTTGGCCACATCTTTAATCGTAACGGGCATAAAAATCTCCTATTTATGATAATCTGGATCGCGGTAATGTGTTTTATAAAAGATGGTGACCAGATAAAGAACAAAAAGAATGTTTTGTACAGTGATAAGGGTTGTCATATTTTGGCCAAAAAGTCCCAAAACAAGCGTAATCAAAGTTGGTAATCCTAAACAGTTCAAGATAAAATGGTAGCACTCTTTAAAGCTCCTAAATGAAAAGAGGCGTGATTTTTTGGTGATATAAAGGAGGAGACTAGCTCCAAGAGAGACAATGAAGAAATTCAATCCAAAGAGGAAGCTTGCACCAAGAACGAGAAAGAGACTGATATAGACCCGATTTTGTTGGTACCAATCTTTAGAAATGGCTTGGGTTAGATCTTCCTTACTCTGGAAACTCTCCGTTTGAATCGCGTGGTAGCGAATGCGAGTTAGTTCCTTACTTTCCTTACTGATGACGAGTTCTTCCGTATCAAAATGAAGTTGCAAGTCCTTTGGCAATTCTTTGTTTTGGCTTGGGCCAATTAAAAGAGAAGGCTGCTGATTTTTAGTTCCAGCATAGCTCAGTTTTCCATCTATTATCTGCGCATTCTCCGACAAATCCATGATCGCTTCATCTGTCAGGGGTGTGTAGACATTATCGATAAAGGTATCCAGTGGATACGTTTCCTGTGAGCTGTTTTGAATGGCAATTGGAACCATAGACAAGCTGATGAGGAAAATGCTAGTAAAGAGGAGTTGAAACCAGTTGAGTCCAAAACGTTTTGACAGGGGCTTACGAAATCCCCAAATACTTGAAAAATATGAAAATGGATATGGAAGCATAGGCATCTTTCTAAAAGTGTTTTCTATATGAGTATTATTATATAGAGAAATGTGCTTTATTTCAAGTCTAGGAGACAAATTGCTTGCTTCAAGAATAGTTTTATAGTCACAAGCTCTAATACTCAATGAAAATCAAAGAGCAAACTAGGAAGCTAGCCGCAGGTTGCTCAAAGCACTGCTTTGAGGTTGTAGATAAGACTGACGAAGTCAGTTACATATATCTACGGCAAGGCGAAGCTGACGTGGTTTGAAGAGATTTTCGAAGAGTATAAAATGAAAAAGGGTGGCGGGGATAAATTATCCCTTGTCGCCACCACTTGTAAGTCCTGAAACAAAGTTCTTTTGTAGGAAGAAGAAGAGAATACAGATTGGAAGGGCGATGAGGATAGCACCTGCTGAGAAGTAGGCAATCTTCAAGTTTTTCACATTGCTGACAAAGGTCTGTAGACCAACGGCAACTGTAAAGTATTCTTTCTCACGAAGCAAGAAACTAGAGAGGATATAGTCTCCGAAAGGTCCCATGAAGGCCCAGAGCGCTTGTACTGCAACCATTGGGCGAACGAGTGGGAGAACAATTTGCCAGAAGCGACGGAAGTGTCCTGCACCATCTAGCTTTGCTGATTCATCAAGAGACATCGGTACTGTGTCGAAGTAGCCTTTCATCAACCAAGCGTTCATTGGGATACCACCACCGACATATAGGAAGATGAGGAACCAGCTATGGTTAAGGGCATTCAACATAAGGGCCATAACGAAGAAGGCTGTCAAAGCGGCCATAGTTGGCACCATTTGGATGATCAAGAAGAAGACCAAACTTTGTTTACGAGCCAAGAAGTTGTAACGGCTGTAGGCATAACCAGCAAGTACGATGATACTTGTTTGAACAGCCATGGTAATCAAGGCGATAATCAAAGTGTTGAGGTACCAAGTGCCGTACAAGGTTTCAGTGAAGAGGCCTTTAAAGTTATCAAAATTGAGGTCGATGTTAGTATCTAGTTTAAAGGCTGAGACGTTACCTGCTTTAAAGGCTGACATGATGGTAATCAAAAGTGGATAGATAATGACAATTGATAGACCAATCAGGTAAAGGTAAGTAAGGGTTTGAGTCAGTCTACGTTTGAGTTTAATTGAGTTATTCATCTTAGACGTCCTCCATATCAAATGCGTGTAGTTTCTTGAATGCGATCATAGAGATTGAGATGACAATGATAGAGATAATCAAGGTAACAGCTGCCGCCATTGAGTATTGAGGAGATGTACCTGTTGTCAAACGGTAGATCCATGAGATCAAGATATCGGTTGAACCAGCTCCACCACCGACACTACCAGGTCCTCCACCATTGAAGAGGTACATGATAGAGAAGTTGTTAAAGTTAAAGGTGTATTGACTGATCAAAGTAGGTGCCGCAACAGCCAAGATCATTGGGAAAGTGATGTTGCGGAATTTTTGCCAAGCATTAGCACCGTCAATATAAGCTGCTTCGTAAAGGTCGTTAGGAATCGACTGCAAGATACCCAAAGTCAAAACGTAGATGTATGGGAATCCGAGCCAACCTTGCATCATAATCAAGGCAATCTTAGTCCAAGTAGGGTCTGTTTTCCAAGGGATAAGAGCTCCATCAAGGAAAGGAAGGAATTTAGCCAAGATTGGCAATACTTGAGTGTTGATAGCTCCGACACTATCGTTAAACATGTTTGAGAATGTCAAGATAGTGATGAAGGCTGGGACAGCCCAAGGAAGAAGGAAAATAACACCAAAGATACGTTTTCCTTTGATAAACGGTTGGTTAGCAATGATAGCTGTGAAGATACCAATTACGATTTGTAAAGTAGAAGCTGCCAAAGCCCAGATGATAGTCCAAGAAAGAACAGACCCAAAGGCTGAACGGAAGGTACTCAAGCTCCAGATATTACTAAAGTTTGTCAAACCAACCCAGTCCAACAATTTGTTTGGTGGTAAGTGTTGGAAGTCATAGTTAGTAAAGGCGATCATCAAGGTTACGATAACTGGGAAGATAATCGCAAAAGTCATGGCAACATAAGATGGAATGATCAAGAGGTAAGGGAAGCCATTTTCATAGATTCCTTTGATCATTTCTTTGAGGGTACGTGGAACTGGAATTCCATTGTTAATGCGTTTTGCAATCGTATGTGCATCTTTAATATTTGAGAAATAAAAGAGTACATAAACGACTACAAAGATTAAATGGAAGGCACCACGAATCAGCATAAAGAGGGAATTGTCACGACCTGGCTTGTCACCAAGAGTGATGAGATTGCTCAATTCAGGGGCTGCAAGTGCTAGGAAGTAAAGGACAAATACGATGGTTACACCAAGGAAGATAAAACCTTTAGCTTTTTGTTTATTGTAAATCTGTCCTAACCCAGGAATGATAGACAGCAGGGCTGCTTTACTAGGTTGTTGCTTTTCCATAATAACTCCTTTCATAGGATACCGCTTTTTATAAGAAAGCTAAATTATTTGTGTTTCTATTGATAAATTCAAAGGGGGATTTGATTTCCACCCCCCTTGAACAAATTTCTTATTCACCAAATTTTTGTTTGATTGTTTCTTTAATCAATGTTACAGCATCGTTAGCAGCTGTTTTAGCATCTTTTTGACCACTTACAGCATCAAAGAGCATGTTTTTCGCTGGATCCCAAACTGCAGACATTTGAGAGATGTTTGGCAGTGGTTGAGTGCTCTTGAACTGTTTGATAACAGCTGTTGTCAACTCATCGTTTTTACCTTCAGCGTATGAACGAGCTTCAGTATTAGCTGGGATTTCATTAGTCTTATCGTATAAGGCTTTTTGTTGTTCAGTTGAAACAAGGAAGTCTACAAATTTTTGAGAAGCTTCAAGGTTCTTAACGGCTTGAGGGATGACCCAGGCTTTACCACCACCGAATGCAGCATATTCTTTTCCATTTGGAAGAGTTGGAATAGTTGCAACTCCGTAGTTTACTTTAGCATCTTTGAAAGCTTGAGCTTTCCAAGGTCCGTCGATGATAGCAGCTGTTTTACCTTCTTGGAAATGAGTTTGGATCAAGTTTCCAGCACCTTCTGTATCTTGCATACCTTTAGGCCATTTTTCATACCAAGATTTAGCGTAGTTGATACCTGCGATAGAACCGTCGTTGGCAAGACCGATGTCTTTAGGATCTTTACCATTTTGACCGAATACGTATCCGCCGTTACCAGCAAGAAGTCCGTATGCATAGTAGAAGTTTGTCCAGTCAGCTAGGAAGGCAGTAGTTTTGCCATCTTCTCCAGCGAAAGCGTATTTGCTGTCTTTAGCAAGTTCTTCTAATTCAGCAAAAGTTTTTGGAGCTTCTTTTAGCAAGTCTTTGTTGTAGTACATAACAAGTGACTCGATAACAGCAGGAGCACCGTAAACTTTACCATTAGCAGCAGTTACAAGAGATTTAGTTGTGTCGTCTGTTTTAGCACCATCGCTCAATTTCACTTCTGAAAGTTGTCCGTCAGAACCAAGACTACCTACACGGTCGTATGGAGCCATCATAATATCAGGGACATTACCAGATTGGTTGTCAAGTGAAAGTTTATCAAGACCTCCTAGAGCATCACCAGTTTTAAGAGTAATTTTTACGCCAGCTTCTTTTTCATAAGCTTTAGCAATTTCTTCAATATAGCTCTTATATCCTTCGTCTACATATACAGTGAGTTCTTTGGCTTCAGATGAACCAGAATCAGCAGGCTTATCAGCAGTTTTGCTTCCGCAAGCTACCAAAAGCAAGCTAGCAAGTGTAACAGTTCCAAGCACAGCAGCGCTCTTCGTGAATTTAGATGACATAGTGTATTCCTCCTAAAGAATAACAAGTTTTATTGACAAGAAAAACGCAAACGTTTTCTTTTACGAACTTAGTATAGCACAAATAGAAAACGGTTGCAAGCTTTTTTAGAAAAATTTTTAAAAAAATTTTAAGGTTTCAAACATTTGTTAAAGCCCATATATAGGAAAGAACTTAAAATGTTTGTTTTTTTTGAATTGAAAATATATTAGGAAAACGATTGCGTAAATTCGGCTCGGTTTTTCAGAAAATAGAGCAGATATTGAGAATGAATTATCTTAAATCAGAAAATCTTTAAAATTTTTTTCGCTTATTTCATAAAATATCAGTGGGAACAAGTTTTGTTTGATTAAAATAATTCAAAAAAAATTTTAAAAACGCTTGCATTTGTTTTTGAAATGCGTTATACTTAAATTAACGCAAACGTTTGCGCCTTAATTGCGCAACGTTTTATAACAAACACATGAGGTGCTATTATGAAAAAACGTCAAAGTGGTGTGTTGATGCACATCTCTTCTCTGCCAGGAGCATACGGGATTGGATCATTTGGGCAGACTGCCTATGATTTCGTTGATTTCTTGGTTCGTACGAAGCAACGTTACTGGCAAATCCTTCCTCTTGGGACAACAAGCTATGGAGATTCTCCATACCAATCATTCTCGGCCTTTGCTGGAAATACGCATTTTATCGACCTTGATATCTTAGTAGAGCAAGGCTTGCTCGAAGCTAGTGACCTTGAAGGTGTTGACTTTGGTAGCGATGCATCTGAAGTTGATTATGCGAAGATTTATTATGCACGTCGTCCGCTTTTAGAAAAAGCAGTTAAACGCTTCTTGGAAGTGGGAAATGTCAAAGATTTTGAGAAGTTTGCTAAAGACAACCAATCATGGCTTGAACTCTTCGCTGAGTATATAGCGATCAAAGAGCATTTTGACAATCTTGCTTGGACAGAATGGCCAGATGCAGACGCTCGTGCTCGTAAAGCTTCAGCGCTTGAAAGCTACCGTGAGAAATTGGCAGACAAGTTGGTTTACCACCGTGTGACTCAATACTTCTTCTTCCAACAATGGTTGAAATTGAAAGCTTACGCTAACGACAACCACATCGAAATCGTTGGGGACATGCCTATCTATGTAGCGGAAGATTCAAGCGACATGTGGGCAAATCCACACCTCTTCAAGACAGATGCCAATGGTAAAGCAACTTGCATCGCAGGATGCCCACCAGATGAGTTTTCTGCCACTGGTCAGCTTTGGGGGAACCCAATCTATGACTGGGAAGCAATGGACAAAGACGGTTACAAATGGTGGATTGAACGCTTGCGCGAAAGCTTCAAGATCTACGATATCGTTCGTATCGACCACTTCCGCGGTTTCGAATCTTACTGGGAAATTCCTGCTGGTTCCGATACAGCAGCACCTGGTAAATGGGTGAAAGGTCCAGGCTACAAACTCTTCGCAGCCGTTAAGGAAGAGCTTGGTGAGCTAAACATCATCGCAGAAGACCTTGGTTTCATGACAGATGAAGTCATCGAGTTGCGTGAAAGCACTGGCTTCCCAGGAATGAAGATTCTTCAGTTTGCCTTCAACCCAGAAGACGAAAGTATCGATAGCCCACACTTGGCGCCTGCCAACTCTGTTATGTACACAGGAACACACGATAATAATACGGTCCTTGGTTGGTACCGTAACGAGATCGATGATGCGACACGTGAGTACATGGCTCGCTACACTAACCGTAAAGAATACGAAACAGTGCCACACGCCATGCTTCGTACAGTCTTTTCATCAGTTAGCTTCATGGCTATTGCAACCATGCAAGACTTGCTAGAACTAGATGAGGCAGCTCGTATGAACTTCCCATCTACCCTTGGTGGAAACTGGTCTTGGCGTATGACTGAAGATCAATTGACACCAGCTGTCGAGGAAGGCTTGCTTGACTTGACAACAATCTATCGACGAATCAATGAAAATTTGGTAGAATTAAAGAAATAATACAATATCAGGAGACACCTTAAACATGTTATCACTACAAGAATTTGTACAAAATCGTTACAATAAAACCATTGCAGAATGTAGCAATGAAGAGCTTTACCTTGCTCTTCTCAACTACAGCAAGCTTGCAAGCAGTCAAAAACCAGTTAACACTGGTAAGAAAAAAGTTTACTATATCTCAGCTGAGTTCTTGATTGGTAAACTCTTGTCAAACAACTTGATCAACCTTGGTCTTTACGACGATGTTAAAAAAGAACTTGCAGCTGCAGGTAAAGACTTGATCGAAGTTGAAGAAGTTGAATTGGAACCATCTCTTGGTAATGGTGGTTTGGGACGTTTGGCTGCCTGCTTTATCGACTCAATTGCTACTCTTGGTTTGAACGGTGACGGTGTTGGTCTTAACTACCACTTTGGTCTTTTCCAACAAGTTCTTAAAAATAATCAACAAGAAACAATTCCAAATGCATGGTTGACAGAGCAAAACTGGTTGGTTCGCTCAAGCCGTAGCTACCAAGTACCATTTGCAGACTTTACTTTGACATCAACTCTTTATGATATTGATGTACCTGGTTATGAGACAGCAACTAAAAACCGCTTGCGTTTGTTTGACTTGGATTCAGTTGATTCTTCTATTATTAAAGACGGTATCAGCTTTGACAAGACAGATATCGCTCGCAACTTGACTCTCTTCCTTTACCCAGATGATAGTGACCGTCAAGGTGAATTGCTCCGTATCTTCCAACAATACTTCATGGTTTCAAACGGTGCGCAATTGATCATCGACGAAGCAATCGAAAAAGGAAGCAACTTGCATGACCTTGCTGACTACGCAGTTGTACAAATCAACGACACTCACCCATCAATGGTTATCCCTGAATTGATCCGTCTTTTGACTGCACGTGGTATCGAACTTGACGAAGCAATCTCAATCGTTCGTAGTATGACTGCCTACACTAACCACACCATCCTTGCTGAAGCCCTTGAAAAATGGCCTCTTGAATTCTTGGAAGAAGTGGTTCCTCACTTGGTACCAATCATCAAAGAATTGGACCGTCGTGTGAAAGCAGAATACAAAGACCCAGCTGTCCAAATCATCGACGAGAGCGGACGTGTACACATGGCTCACATGGATATCCACTACGGATACAGTGTTAACGGGGTAGCAGCACTCCACACTGAGATCTTGAAGAACTCAGAGTTGAAAGCTTTCTACGACATCTACCCAGAAAAATTCAACAACAAAACAAACGGTATCACATTCCGTCGTTGGCTCATGCATGCTAACCCACGCTTGTCTCACTACTTGGATGAAATTATTGGACGTGGTTGGCACCATGAAGCGGATGAACTTGAAAAACTCTTGTCTTACGAAGATAAAGCAGCCCTTAAAGCAAAACTTGAAGAAATCAAGGCTCACAACAAACGTAAATTGGCTCGACACTTGAAAGAACATCAAGGTGTTGAAATCAATACAAACTCTATCTTTGATATCCAAATCAAACGTCTTCACGAGTACAAACGCCAACAAATGAACGCTTTGTATGTGATCCACAAATACTTGGACATCAAGGCTGGTAACATCCCTGCTCGTCCAATCACAGTATTCTTTGGTGGTAAAGCAGCTCCTGCCTACACAATCGCTCAAGACATCATCCACTTGATCCTTTGCTTGTCAGAAGTCATTGCAAATGACCCAGCAGTAGCTCCACACTTGCAAGTCGTAATGGTTGAAAACTACAACGTTACTGCAGCAAGCTTCCTTATCCCAGCATGTGACATCTCAGAACAAATCTCACTTGCTTCTAAAGAAGCTTCAGGTACTGGTAACATGAAATTCATGTTGAACGGAGCCTTGACTCTTGGTACTATGGACGGAGCTAACGTGGAAATCGCTGAGTTGGTTGGCGACGACAACATCTATATCTTCGGTGAAGATTCTGAAACTGTTATCGACCTTTACGCAAAAGCAGCCTACAAATCAAGCGAATTCTATGCTCGTGAAGCTATCAAACCATTGGTTGACTTCATCGTCAGCGACGCTGTTCTTGCAGTAGGTAAGAAAGAACGCTTGGAACGTCTTTACAACGAATTGATTAACAAAGACTGGTTCATGACTCTCCTAGACTTGGAAGACTACATCAAGGTGAAAGAGCAAATGTTGGCTGACTACGAAAACCGTGACGCATGGTTGGATAAAGTCATCGTTAACATTGCCAAAGCAGGATTCTTCTCATCTGACCGTACAATCGCTCAGTATAATGAAGATATCTGGCACTTGAACTAAGAATTTTTGCAACAGATTATAAAAAGCGCATCTAAAAATGAACTGCACCCCAAAAGTTAGACAGAAAAAATCTAACTTTTGGGGTGTTTTTATTATGAAATTAACTTATGATGAT
>NZ_JBJUSF010000031.1:0-24956 GCF_046098195.1 Streptococcus sp. ST14 | reverse complement strand
AAAAGGACTCAGTCCTGTGCAATACAGAACTAAATCCTTCGGATAAATTAATTGTCTAACTTTTTGGGGTCAGTACAATTTAACAGATACGTTTTTTTGAAACAAATAGAATTTTTTTACAAAAACCCTTGCTAAATTGTTTATTTATGCTATAATAGGAACAATAATTTTTAGGAGGTGCAGTATGTCTTATATGTTTGAGATATTACCAAGTTTATTGAACGGTGCAAGTATGACACTTCAAGTCTTTGCTCTGGTCTTGATCTTTTCAATTCCTTTAGGTATTGTCGTTGCCTTTGCTTTACAAGTCCGCTGGAAACCCCTCCATTATCTGATTGACCTTTATATTTGGGTGATGCGAGGGACTCCCTTGCTCTTGCAATTAATCTTTATTTACTATGTTCTTCCTAGCATTGGGATACGTTTAGATCGTTTGCCTGCTGCTGTGATCGCTTTTGTATTGAACTATGCAGCCTACTTTGCTGAAATTTTTCGTGGTGGGATTGAAACCATTCCAAAAGGGCAGTACGAGGCTGCTAAGGTCTTGAAGTTTAGTCCTTTTGACACAGTGCACTATATTATTTTGCCTCAGGTTACAAAGATTGTCTTACCGAGCGTCTTTAATGAAATCATGAGTTTGGTTAAGGATACTTCATTGGTTTATGCCCTTGGGATTTCAGATTTGATTTTGGCAAGTCGGACAGCAGCCAATCGAGATGCTAGTCTTGTTCCTATGTTCTTAGCCGGGGCGATTTATTTAATCATGATTGGTCTTGTAACCATTGTAGCGAAAAGACTTGAGAAGAAGTACAGTTATTACAGATAGGAGGATTGCTATGTTAGAATTACGAAACATCAACAAGGCCTTTGCTGGCAAACAAATCTTAACCAACTTTAGCCTATCTATTCCCGAAAAGCAAATCCTTACAATCGTAGGTCCATCAGGAGGCGGAAAGACCACCTTGTTACGTATGCTCGCTGGATTGGAAACAATCGATTCTGGGGAAATCTACTATAACGGCGAATCGCTAGCTATAGATGAACTAGAAAAGCGCAATCTTCTGGGATTTGTTTTCCAAGATTTTCAACTCTTTCCGCATTTGTCAGTTCTCGAAAACTTAACCTTGTCGCCCATAAAAACGTTGAGCATGAATAAGGAAGCTGCTGAGAAGAAGGCGCGTGGTTTGTTAGAACAACTTGGGTTAGCAGGGCATGCAGATGCCTTTCCATTCTCACTCTCAGGTGGGCAAAAACAGCGTGTCGCTTTAGCGCGTGCCATGATGATTGATCCCGAAATTATCGGATATGATGAGCCTACATCAGCTTTAGACCCAGAGCTACGATTAGAAGTGGAAAAACTTATCCTTCAAAATAAAGAGCGTGGCATGACCCAGATTGTTGTTACCCACGATCTTCAGTTTGCCGAAAATATTGCTGATCAGATCCTTAAGGTTGAGCCGAAGTAGGAGGTGCCTATGAAGAAAAAGAAAATTGCCTTTGTAATTACCTTGTTCTTTAGCTTCTTCCTGACGGCTTGTACTCAGAAGTCAAGTGATCCAAATCAGGATAATTGGGCCAAATATCAAAAGCAGGGAAGCATTACTATTGGCTTTGACAATACCTTTGTTCCCATGGGATTTGAGGAAAAGAATGGCCAGTATGCAGGTTTTGATATTGACCTAGCCCAAGCTGTTTCTGAGAAGCTAGGAATTCAGATTAAATTTCAACCCATCGACTGGGATATGAAAGAAACCGAACTACAAAATGGTACCATTGATGCCATCTGGAATGGCTATACAGCTACCGATGAACGGAAAGAGAAGGTTGCTTTTACCATACCTTATATGGAAAATCAGCAAGTTTTAGTTTCTAAGAAATCTCAGAACATCCAGTCAGTCAAAGATATGAGTAACAAGGTTTTGGGAGCTCAGGCAGGTTCTTCTGGTTATTTAGACTTTGAAGCGCAGCCAGACTTGTTAAAAAGTCAAGTAAAAGACCAGAAGGCAAATCAATACCAAAGTTTCAATGAAGCCTTAATTGATTTGAAAAATGATCGGATTGATGCCTTGTTGATTGATCGTGTTTATGCAAATTACTACCTTCAGTCTGAAGGAATATTAAATGACTACAATGTCTTTTCAGCTGGATTTGAAAGTGAGTCTTTTGCAGTTGGTGTTAGACCTGCTGATAGAACGTTGCTAGTTGCCTTGAACAAAGCCTTTGTTGCACTATATAAAGAAGGAAATTTCCAGGAAATTAGTAAAAAATGGTTTGGAGAAGATGTAGCCACCAGTCAAGTTAAAAATCAAGAATAAGAAAAGAGATTGAGTTTACCTCAGTCTCTTTTTGTATCGAAAAATCCTCTGGCAAGTACCAGAGGATAAGAGTCTATTTCATTGTTGGGAAAAGTAATACGTCACGGATAGTAGTTGTATCAGTGAGGAGCATGCAGAGACGGTCGATACCGATACCCAAACCACCTGTTGGTGGCATTCCGTATTCAAGGGCCTCGATGTAGTCGTAGTCGATACCCGTTGCTTCATCGTCTCCAAGTTCTTTAGCTTTTGCTTGTGCTTCAAAACGGCTAAGTTGGTCAATTGGGTCGTTCAACTCAGTAAAGGCATTACCGTATTCCTTGGTCATAATGAAGAGCTCGAAACGGTCAGTAAATCGTTCGTCTTCAGGATTTTTCTTCGCAAGTGGAGAGACAGCTACTGGATGTCCATAGACAAAGGTTGGTTGAATCAAGGTTTCTTCAACAAATTCTTCAAAGAAAGCGTTGATGATGTGGCCAACTTCAGTGCAGTGTTTCTCAACTGGAACTTTCTTCTCAGTAGCGATAGCTTTAGCTTCCTCGAAAGTCATGTCTTGCCAGAAGTCTACACCAGTAATTTCCTTGATAGCATCCACCATGTGAACACGTTTAAATGGTTCATTGATTTTGATTTCAGTTCCTTGGTAGTTAACAGGACCATCACCTTTAACTGATTTAGCAGCGTGTTGGATAATACCTTCAGTTAAGTCCATGATATCTTGGAAGTCTGCATAAGCTTGGTAAACTTCGATAGAAGTGAATTCAGGGTTATGAGTAGCATCCATTCCTTCGTTACGGAAGATACGGCCAATTTCATAAACACGTTCCATACCACCAACGATAAGGCGTTTCAAGTGAAGCTCAGTCGCGATACGAAGCACCATATCAATGTTTTGGGCATTGTGGTGGGTGATAAATGGACGAGCAGCAGCACCACCAGCTTCATTGTGAAGAACAGGTGTTTCCACTTCAAGGAAACCTTTTTGGTCTAGATAACGACGGATTTCAGAGATGATTTTTGAACGAGTAACAAAACGCTCGAAGCTTTCGCGGTTAGAAATCAAGTCCAAGTAACGTTTACGGTAAATTGTTTCAACGTCAGTCAAACCGTGGAATTTCTCAGGAAGCGGGCGAAGTGCTTTAGACAAGTGTGTGATGTGAGTTGCCTTGATAGAAAGTTCTCCCATATCTGTACGCATGACTTCACCTTCGACACCAAGGAAGTCACCTAGGTCAGCTTTTTTGAAGATTTCGTAGTTTTCTTCACCAACTTCATCTTTACGAACGTAGATTTGGATTTGACCTTCTCGGTCTTGAAGATGGGCAAAGCCAACTTTTCCTTTTCCACGTTTAGTTACTAAGCGTCCAGCGATAGTAGCAGTTTCGTTTAATTCATGTAATTGTTCTTTATCAAGTTCTGCAAATTTGTCTTTTAGTTCTTGAGAGTTAGCAGTACGTTCAAAACGTTTTCCGAAGGGATCGATTCCTTGTTCACGGAGCGCAGCCATTTTTTCACGGCGAACGATCTGCTGGTCATTTAGTTCTTCCATATGTTCTGTAGACATGGGTTCCTCCTAATTTTACTCAAAATTTGATACGATAAGTCATTTTTTGCGATACTCCCATTTTATCATAAATAGCAGAGAAATTCACGGATATTCTTTGAAAACTAAAAAGAACTTGACTATTAAGATCAAGTTCCATTATTTTTCTTGATAGGAAGTGTCATTCCATCTTTCCAGAGTGAAGGTTTCAAAATCATCGGTCTCTAAAACTGTCAGACTAGCATTGGCCAAGCCTCCTTCTTTGCGGAGGTGAGCCTCTTTATAGCCTAATAGAGTACGAAGGCTAGCAGTGAGATTTGCCCCATGACCAACGATCAGAATGTTTTCAGCCGGACTTCCTTTCAGAGATTTGATAAACTGAATGGTTCGGTGAGTCGTAGAGTAGAGAGATTCGGCTTCAAACATCCTCGTATCAAACCGAGCTAGATTAGAGCGAAAGGCCTTTATTTGTTGTGGGTAGATGGCATTAAGCGTAGCGATTTTTAATCCCTCTAGTTTGCCAAGTTGCCATTCACGTAGGTCAGGAATGCTCTTTAAAGGACAAGGGGCCTGGAGTTGACTTTGGATTATTTCAGCAGACTTAACTGCTCTGGGTAAGTCACTAGAATAAATCGTATCAAAAGGAATTTCCTTGAGATACTGCCCCAGTTGTTTTAAAACGTCAGTGGACTCTGGAAGAAGGGGAGAGTCACCGCTAGCACCTTGAAAACGTCCTTCAAGATTCCAGACAGTCCGACCATGACGGACAAAATAGAGTTTCATCAGTTGTTTTCCTCCAAGATATCAGCGAAGTCCGCTTTTACAAAGCTGGCTAAGTCTTGAGGTCGGATGATAATACTGTGCCCGACTTCTCCAGCAGAGACAATCATTTGGTCCAAATCCAAAGCAGTCTGATCAATAAAAATAGGATAATTGTGTTTTTGGCGAATGCCGATGGGGTTATTAGCCCCATGAATATAGCCTGTCGTTTTTTCCAGATCTTTTTGAGGAATCATGCTCACTTTTTTATTACCAGAAACCTTTGCTAGTTTTTTCTCAGCCAGGTGTTCTGTTATGGGAACGATTCCGATGATTGGCCCCGTTTTGTCTCCTAATAGTGCCAAGGTTTTAAAGATGTGAGTTCGATCATATTCCGAAGGAAGTTCTCCCTCAAGCGCATTGATTTGAATCCCTGTGTGCTCAATTCCTGCTTTGGTTAAGATTTGCTCGACAAGAGTTTTTTTTATCTTTACTTTTTTTGCCATTATTTATACTTATCCTCCAATTGGCTCATCCAGATACCAAGCCAAATGCCAAGTGCAAAGAAGAAGGCGATGAGAACATAGCTCACAATAGAAAGTCCAGTGTATTGGATACTTTCGGCATTTCCAGCATTTGGAATCAAAATCAAGAGAGTGCTTGACAGCACAATCCCAATGATGAAGTGATACACACGCGAGTGGTAGTTGTTCAAGGCGTGGTCCATTAATTTTGAAAAAATGATGAGGGTTGCACCTGCACCAATTCCGATAGGAAGGAAGGTACCAAATAAATCAAAGGTTTTAAAACCAGTTAGCATTGGAGCGTACAGCCCTAAAATCAAGAGTAGGTTTGACGGACTTAAACCAGGCACCAAGACACCAAGCGCTAAAAGAGTACCCGCTAAGATGAAACTAGCGAAACTAGCACTGAGAGATCCAACAACAAAATTTAGCGCGTAGAGCCCTAGACCTGAAAGGATAAAGGTAGTCCAGAACCAGACTAGGTCAATCTTGTCACGATCAGATTCTCGAGTAGATTCTTTAAGGAGGCTAGGAACTGTACCGATGATAGCTCCAGCAAAACTCCATAAAACATAGACTTGGTAATTTTCTAGCAGATACTCGATTGGATAAGAAAACAAACCAATGCCTAGCAACATCCCGATTGCTACTGGGATAAAGTATAGGACATTATTTTTAAAATCCTTAAAGGGATGAGCCAGAAAGCTAATCATTCGCTCGTAAATTCCCAAAATAGCTGCTAAAACACCACCAGAAATTCCAGGTAGGATAAATCCTAAGGCGATGACTATTCCCTTAATAACTCTTGCAATCCATGAAAACATCATAAAATCCTCAATTTCATAAAATTCTTTCTCTATTCTATCAATTATAACACAGACGAGAAGAAAATGAAAAAACAAGTGAAAAAGAGAGAAATTTTCACTTGTTTTATGGTCTTAAAAATAGTTTTCTGAAGGTTTCTTCTTTTTCCTTCAAGGTAGAAATGAGATTAATATCTAAATGATGCTCAAATCCAGCAATTCTTCCTTTTGAAGTATATTGATGGAGGTCATAGTCTAAATCAGTATTAGGCGTGGTTTCGAAGTAGCCTGAATTGGTTCCATAAGATGGAATCCAGACAGCAGAGAACTTATCTGTATTGATACTATGCTCTTGCATGAAATAAACACCGATGTAAATTCCGATATTTTTGGCGCCAAGGGCTTCTAGTTTAGCCCTAAAAGCTTCAACACCTTCGTTCATATCGGACATTGTTTTTTCTTCAACATCGAGCCAATAGTAACTAGGGTTGTATGGAGAAGCAGCATTGTAGAAAACCTCAGCAGCTTTTTCCATTTCTTCCTTACTAGTACCTGCTAGATAGGCATAAACAGCAACTGGAACATTCCGCTTTTGAAATTCTGAAATATGATTTATATAGGCTTTATCGACACCATTGACATAGGCGGCATTATTTGTTTCAGTATGCTGACCCCCATTGTGGACGCGAACAATAACACCAGAAATATTTTGAGATAAGGTATCGTAGTTGATCTCCTCAGGTCTTTGCCAACCAGAGACATCAATGATAGGTTTGTCAAGATTATGCAAGGCCTGATTTTCAACCTGGACTGCATTGGGTTTTGACTTGATAGGATGGTCTTCATAAGTTGGTCTATTGAGGATCAAAATAGCTATAAATATAGTAAATAAAGTAAAAATAATAGCTGGATGAATCTTTTTTCTCATATTTAAATAGTTTAACGTAAATAGATAAAAAAATCAAAGAAAACATCGGAAAAAGTGAATATATGGGCGTCTTTTCCCTATTTCTCTGTTTGTTTACTCCTAAGAAACTAAATTATGGTATAATATAAGGGAATTTCTAGAGAAAAGAGAAGATTGTGTCAAATTATGCCATTATTTTAGCAGCGGGTAAAGGTACTCGCATGAAATCAGATCTTCCAAAGGTACTTCATAAAGTAGCTGGAATTTCGATGTTGGAACATGTTTTTCGTAGCGTTGGTGCTATTCAACCTGAAAAAACAGTTACTGTAGTTGGTCACAAGGCTGAGCTAGTTGAGCAAGTATTAGCCGGTCAGACAGACTTTGTTAACCAATCAGAACAACTAGGAACTGGGCATGCTGTCATGATGGCAGAGCCTATTCTCCAAAATCGTACAGGCCACACCTTGGTTATCGCTGGAGATACTCCTCTGATTACAGGTGAAAGCTTGAAAAACCTCTTGGATTTCCATATCAATCACAAAAATGTTGCGACGATTTTAACAGCTGAAGCAGCTGATCCTTTTGGATATGGTCGTATCGTCCGCAATGATAATGCTGAAGTTCTTCGCATTGTGGAGCAGAAAGATGCTACAGACTTTGAAAAGCAAATTAAGGAAATCAATACAGGAACTTATGTATTTGACAATGAACGTCTTTTTGAAGCCCTTAAAAACATCAACACTAACAATGCACAAGGTGAGTATTATATTACTGACGTGATTGGTATTTTCCGTAATGCGGGTGAGAAGGTTGGTGCCTATACTCTCAAGGATTTTGATGAAAGTCTTGGCGTAAATGACCGTGTAGCTCTTGCGACTGCGGAATCAGTGATGCGTCGCCGTATCAATCAAAAGCACATGGTTAATGGTGTTAGCTTTGTTAATCCGGAAGCAACTTACATTGATATTGATGTTGAGATTGCTCCCGAAGTCCAAATCGAAGCCAACGTTACCTTAAAAGGTCAAACGAAGATTGGTGCGGAGACTATTTTAACAAATGGAACTTGTATTGTAGATAGCACCATTGGATCTGGAGCTGTGATTACCAACTCTATGATTGAGGAAAGTAGTGTTGCGGACGGTGTGACAGTTGGTCCTTATGCCCATATCCGTCCAGGTTCAAGTCTGGCTGCTCAAGTTCACATTGGAAATTTTGTTGAAGTAAAAGGCTCTTCAATCGGTGAAAATACCAAGGCGGGTCATTTGACTTATATTGGAAACTGTGAAGTGGGTAGCAACGTTAATTTTGGTGCAGGAACTATTACAGTCAACTACGATGGCAAAAATAAATACAAAACTGTCATTGGCAATAATGTCTTTGTTGGATCAAACTCAACTATTATTGCTCCTGTAGAACTTGGGGATAATTCTCTGGTTGGAGCGGGTTCAACCATTACCAAGAATGTTCCTGCTGATGCCATTGCTATCGGCCGTGGACGACAAGTTAACAAAGACGAGTACGCAACACGCTTACCTCATCATCCAAAGAATCAGTAGGAGTTTGTCATGGAATTTGAAGAAAAAACGATTAGTCGGAAGGAAATCTATCAAGGTCCTATTTTCAAACTAGTACAAGACCAGGTGGAACTACCAGAAGGAAAGGGGACTGCCCAACGTGACTTGATTTTTCACAATGGAGCTGTTTGTGTACTAGCTGTGACAGCCGAGGACAAAATCGTTCTCGTTAAGCAATACCGAAAGGCTATCGAGGCGGTTTCTTATGAGATTCCTGCTGGTAAACTAGAAATTGGTGAAAATGCTGATCCAATGGCAGCGGCACTTCGTGAATTGGAAGAAGAAGTTGCCTATACTGGTAAGTTAGAACTGTTGTACGATTTCTATTCTGCGATTGGATTTTGTAACGAAAAACTAAAACTTTATCTCGCCAGAGATTTGGTTAAGGTGGAAAATCCTCGTCCACAAGATGATGATGAAACCTTGGAAGTCCTAGAAGTAAGTCTAGAGGAAGCCAAGAACCTGATCCAGTCAGGTCATATCTGTGATGCCAAGACCATTATGGCGATCCAGTACTGGGAACTACAAAAGAAATAGAGGAGCAACCCATGGGAAAACCTTTATTAACAGACGAAATGATTGAACGTGCCAACCGTGGTGAGAAAATATCAGGACCACCTCTTAAAGATGATGAGGAAACAAAGATCCTACCAACGTCTTCACAACATTTTGGTTATTCACGTTCTAGAGACCACGGTTTTAGTCAAGATACACTTACAATCGAAGTAGAACCAACGATTCATAAAAGTCGTCGCATTGAGAATACCAAGAGAAATGTTTTTAATTCGAAACTCAATCGCATCTTGTTTGCAGTTATCCTACTTTTGATTTTGTTAATTTTAGCGATGAAACTCTTGTAATTGAAAGGACTTGAAATGAAAATTGGAATCATTGCTGCCATGCCAGAAGAACTCGTATATTTGACTCAGAATTTGGACAAACCTCAAGAAGTCCAAGTCCTCGGAAATACTTACTACACTGGCTCTGTTGGCAAGACAGAAGTTGTCCTAGTTCAGAGTGGGATTGGGAAGGTCATGTCGGCTATGAGTGTAGCTATTCTAGCTGACCATTTTCAGGTAGAAGCTATCATCAATACAGGATCAGCAGGTGCTCTTGCCGAAGGGATTGCTGTTGGTGATGTCGTGATTGCAGATAGACTAGCTTACCATGATGTGGATGTGACTGCTTTTGGTTATGCTTATGGCCAAATGGCTGGTCAACCTCTTTACTTTGAATCAGCCAAAACCTTTATAGCCAAAATCCAAGAGAGTCTATCTCTGTTAGACCAAAACTGGCACCTAGGCTTGATTGCTACAGGAGACAGTTTTATAGCTGGAGATGATAAGATTGCTAGTATCAAATCCCACTTTCCTGATGTTTTAGCAGTTGAAATGGAAGGGGCAGCCATTGCACAAGCAGCTCAGGCTCTTAATTTACCGTTCCTAGTCATTCGTGCCATGAGTGACAATGCCAATCACGAAGCCTCTGTCTCTTTTGATGAGTTTATTATCGAAGCTGGACGTCGTTCTGCCCAAGTATTACTAGCCTTTTTAAAGGCCTTAGATTAAGCGGAAATTTGACAGTTTATCTAGCTTATGATAAGATTTAAATAAAGAAAAGCTAGAAAACGTTTCAGAGGATATTATGAGTATTGAAATGACCGTCAGTGAGATTGCAGAGGTCTTAGGACTATCTCGTCAAGCAATCAACAATCGTGTCAAAGAACTTCCAGAAGAGGACACGAAAAAAAATGACAAAGGTGTAACTGTAGTTACTCGAAGTGGCTTGATCAAGCTAGAAGAAATCTACAAAAAAACGATTTTTGAAGATGAACCAGTCAGTGATGATGTCAAACAACGTGAACTGATGGAAATCTTGGTCGATGAGAAAAACGCTGAAATTCTTCGTTTGTACGAGCAGCTCAAGGCAAAAGACCGCCAGTTATCAGAAAAAGATGAACAGATGCGTATCAAAGACCGACAGATTGCTGAAAAGGACAAACAGTTGGACCAACAGCAACAGTTAACTCTTCAAGCGATGAAGGATCAAGAAACCTTGAAACTCGAGTTGGACCAAGCAAAAGAAGAAGTCCAAGCAACCAAAAAAGGCTTTTTTGCTCGCCTTTTTGGAGGAAAATAAAGAAGCTGTTTGGGTTACTCATTAACCTAATGGCTTCTTTTATTATTTATAGTTTAGTTTGGGTAGTAATTGAGGTAAATAATGGAAAAATTAAGAGATTATATCGCCTTTGATTTGGAATTCAATCAACACGAGGGGGTTACCCATTTAATTCAAGTATCAGCAGTCCGCTTTCAAGATGGACAAGAAAGTGCTGCTTTTGATTCTTATGTTTATACTACAGCACCATTGAAGAGTTTTATCAATGGTTTGACTGGAATCACAGCTGAAACCTTGAAAGATGCGCCAAAAGTAGAACAAGTTTTAAAGGACTTTCAAGCATTTGTTGGCGACTTACCTATTGTTGGTTACAATGCAGCTAAGAGTGATTTGCCTATTCTCATGGAGCATGGCATTGATTATCGTGACCAGTATAAGGTCGACCTATATGATGAGGCTTTTGAACGCCGTAGTTCTGATTTACACGGCATAGCCAATCTTAAATTACAAACTGTAGCGAATTTTTTAGGCTTTCACGGGAAGTCTCATAACAGTTTAGAGGATGCCCGCATGACGGCGCGTGTTTACGAAGCTTTTTTGGAATCAGATGAAGGAAAGCTATTAATAGAAGACCAGAGTAGTTTTTCTATGAATAATCCTTTTGGTGGCTTAGATTTATCCCAATTTATAGACTAGGAGTGCTTATGAAACCTGAAAAACCTAAAAAGCTAGGTTTTAGGAAGATATACTATAACCTAGATAAGATTTTATTTCTATTTTTCTTGATATTTATGATGGTTGAGTTTGTCTGGCTACCATTAAATTCATGGATTGCTGGCATCCTTCTGAGACAAACCGGTTATTTGTTTATCTCCTACAATAACTTTTGGTCGATTATACAAGGCTCGCCATTTATCAGTTTAGCCTTTCTCATCTTAATTGCAATCAATCTCCTGGTTGCCTATTTCCAGATTTGTCTTTTGTTTATAGGAGCTCGTCACCTTCTCTATCATGAAAAGAGAACTTTAATTGAGTACAGTAGAAAAGTATTTCACCAGAGCTTTCTATTCGTTAAGCGACTGAGCTTTTGTAAGATGGCCTTTGTCTTTTTTTACATTGCTTTGCTTTTCCCGTTCATCCGTAAGATTTTAAAAATCTACTACCTCAACAAGATTATTATCCCTGATTTTATTGTGAATTATTGGGAAGGTAAGCATTGGCTGGTAGGTCTGATGATCATAGCATCCGCTTGGATCTTTCTCTACATCTCTGTCCGATTTATGTTTGCCCTTCCTAAGATTCTCTTTGAAAGAAAGACGGTAAGAGAAAGTGTGAAATATAGTCTCCAAAAGACAAAGAAAAATGTCCTTTTCTACTCTTGGCATCTCTTACTCATTATCATAAAAACGTATCTCTTCTTCTTTGGTTTGTTAATTCCCTTGCTTTTTGCGCAAGCAGTGATGGATAATCTAACTCAAAAAGAGTCCTTGATTCTCGGTGTGATTAATTTTGTCTTGATTAAAAATTTCCATTACATGACCCTGACTTATTTCCTAGTGAAGTTTGTTTCCTTCCTTACAGGAGAAGAGCTAGAGATTATGCCAAGGCGAAAGAAAGATCATCTGATGAGATGGGGTGTCATGGGGTGTGCAAGCATCTTCTTTGCCATAGAAGGCTACGTTTATCTGGAATCTCCGGATACCAATACACCTTTAGTGATTTCGCACAGAGGAGTAAGTAATAAAAACGGTGTTCAAAATACTGTGCAGTCTTTAGAAAAAACAGCTCAACTAAAACCTGATCTCATCGAAATGGATGTGCAGGAAACGAAAGACGGTCAGTTCGTGATGATGCACGATGCCAACCTCAAAAATTTAACAGGTATTAATGCTACACCACAAGATTTGACTCTGGATGAATTAACAAATACAGATATTTACGAGAATGGTTATCAAACAAAGATTTCAAGCTTTGATGCCTATTTAGAGCGTGCAAATGCTTTAAACCAAAAATTGCTGATTGAGATTAAAACCAGTAAAAAAGATAGTCCGCAAATGATGGACCATTTCCTCGAAAAGTATGGGGCGACTATCAAGAAATATGGGCATCAGATGCAATCACTAGACTATCATGTGATTGATAAAGTGTTGACTTATGATTCTGAAATTCCAGTTTACTTTATTCTTCCCTATAACAGTATCTTCCCAAGAACCAAGGCAACGGGTTACACTATGGAGTACTCAACTTTGGATGAATACTTTGTCAATAAACTCTGGACAACTGATCAGAGACTCTATGTTTGGACCGTAAATGGTTCGGAGGCATTTGATAAAACAGTTCGTCTCGGCGCAGATGGCATGATTACTGATGATCTTGAAATGGTCCAGTCACAAGTCACAATGGCTCAAGACGATCCGGAATATACGGAATTACTCTTAAAGAAAGCAATGGAATTCTTTGACTTCTAATAAAAAAAGAGAAACATCTGTTTCTCTTTTTTTGTGGATTAGAAAGGCAATTTTCCAGCGAAAGCTCCTAGTTTCTTCTTAGTCGTTTCATCAATTTGTTCAAGTGCAGCGTTAATTGCTTGCGCAGTCATGTCAGAAAGGGTTTCGAGATCTTCTGGATCTACAACTGCTGGGTTGAAGTCAATGCTGACAACTTTTTTGTCTCCAGTTAGGGTTGCTTGGACAAGGTCCTGAGCTGATTTTCCAACAAATTCCATGGCAGCGAGTTCTGCTTGGCTCTGTTCCATTTGTTTTTGAAGTTTTTGTGCTTGGCGCATCATGTTTTGCATGTTCATCATGGCGGTTTACAGTTTCCTTTTTCTATTATTTTCCTTTTTATTTTATCAATTTTAGGTGCAAAAGTCTATTATTTGTTTAATTCATTAGATATATGAACTTTTATAATGAGTCCCTTAAACAACTTTTAAGAAATTTACTATGCACACCTGGTATTCTTTGCGAAACAAATAAATTTCATTTAAGTTTTCTTTAAGGATTCTATTATATTCTAGAGAACTCTATGTTAACCGAACGTTAAGCAGAAAATATAGAGGATAACCTAATTTTATTTCTTAATTTGTTATAGTCTTTCCAGATTTAGTAACACATTGTTCACTTTTTACCTTTAATGGTGTGTTGATTAGACTAAATGACGCTCTGTCTTTTTTTCATGATGGAGGCAGATTGTGGTATAATAGAGAGGATAAGTTTTTTTAGTAAGACAAAGGAGAAAATAGATGATTTATGCAGGAATTCTTGCTGGTGGAACTGGCACACGTATGGGAATCAGTAACTTGCCAAAACAATTTTTAGAGCTAGGTGATCGACCTATCTTGGTTCATACAATTGAAAAATTTGTCTTGGAACCAAGTATTGAAAAAATTGTAGTTGGTGTTCATGGAGACTGGGTTTCCCATGCAGAGGATCTTGTAGATAAATATCTTCCTCTTCATAAGGAACGTATCATCATTACAAAGGGTGGTGCTGACCGCAATACAAGTATTGAGAAAATCATTGAAGCTATCGATGCTTATCGTCCGCTTACTCCAGAGGATATCGTTGTTACCCACGATTCTGTTCGTCCGTTTATTACGCTTCGCATGATTCAGGACAATATTCAACTTGCCCAAAATCATGACGCAGTGGACACAGTGGTAGAAGCGGTTGATACTATCGTTGAAAGTACCAATGGTCGATTTATTACAGATATTCCAAATCGTGCTCACCTTTATCAAGGACAAACACCTCAAACATTCCGTTGCAAGGACTTTATGGACCTTTATGGATCTCTTTCTGATGAAGAGAAGGAAATCTTGACAGATGCATGTAAAATCTTTGTGATCAAAGGAAAAGATGTGGCCTTGGCCAAGGGTGAATACTCAAATCTGAAGATTACAACCGTGACAGATTTGAAGATTGCAAAAAGTATGATTGAGAAAGACTAGTGATATGATTAATCAAATTTATCAACTAACTAAGCCTAAGTTTATCAATGTCAAATATCAGGAAGAGGCTATTGACCAAGAAAATCATATCCTTATCCGTCCCAACTACATGGCGGTCTGTCATGCGGATCAGCGTTATTATCAAGGAAAACGTGATCCCAAGATTTTGAATAAAAAACTTCCAATGGCAATGATTCACGAGTCATGTGGAACCGTTATTTCTGACCCGACGGGAACCTATGAGGTTGGGCAAAAAGTTGTCATGATTCCCAATCAGCCTCCTATGCAGAGTGATGAAGAATTCTATGAGAACTACATGACAGGGACCCATTTCTTGTCTAGTGGCTTTGATGGCTTTATGAGAGAGTTTGTTTCTCTTCCTAAAGACCGTGTGGTGCCTTATGATGCTATTGAAGATACGGTTGCAGCCATTACAGAATTTATCAGTGTTGGTATGCATGCCATGAATCGCTTGCTGACTCTTGCTCATAGCAAGCGGGACCGAATCGCTGTTATCGGAGATGGAAGTTTAGCTTTTGTAGTTGCCAATATTATCAACTATACTTTGCCAGAAGCAGAGATTGTGGTTATTGGTCGTCATTGGGAAAAATTGGAACTTTTCTCTTTTGCCAAAGAATGCTATATTACGGATAATATTCCTGAAGATTTGGCCTTTGACCATGCTTTTGAATGTTGTGGTGGTAATGGTACTGGACCGGCTATAAATGACCTGATTCGCTATATTCGTCCTCAGGGAACGATTCTCATAATGGGCGTTAGCGAGTATAAAGTCAATCTCAATACACGCGATGCCTTAGAAAAAGGCTTGCTCTTGGTTGGTTCCTCTCGTTCTGGTCGCATCGATTTTGAAAATGCCATCCAAATGATGGAAGTCAAGAAATTCGCAAATCGTCTGAAGAATATCCTTTATTTAGAAGAACCTGTAAGAGAAATTAAAGATATTCACCGTGTCTTTGCAACCGATTTAAACACAGCCTTTAAAACCGTGTTTAAGTGGGAAGTATAAGTGCTGGAGGTTAATTGTGGAGAAAATCATTAAAGAGAAAATTTCTTCCCTACTTAGTGCAGAAGAGGAAGTCCTCAGTGTCGAACAATTGGGGGGAATGACCAATCAAAACTATTTGGTCAAAACAACAAATAAGCAATACATTGTTAAATTCTTTGGTAAAGGGACAGAAAAACTGATCAATCGTCAAGATGAAAAGTACAATCTTGAACTACTAAAGGATTTAGACTTAGATGTAAAAAATTATCTTTTTGATATTGAAGCTGGTATCAAAGTAAATGAGTATATCGAATCTGCGATTACGCTTGGTTCAACGTCAATTAAGACCAAATTTGATAAAATTGCTCCAATTTTACAAACCATTCATGCGTCTGGCAAGGAATTGAGAGGAGAATTTGCTCCTTTTGAAGAAATCAAAAAATACGAATCCTTGATTGAGGAAAAAATCCCTTATGCCAACTATGAAGCTGTTCGAGAAGAAGTCTTTTCTTTAGAGAAAAGACTGGCTGACTTAGGTGTTGACAGAAAATCTTGTCATATCGATTTGGTGCCTGAAAACTTTATCGAGTCACCACAAGGACGACTTTATCTGATTGACTGGGAATATTCATCAATGAATGATCCAATGTGGGATTTGGCAGCACTCTTTTTAGAGTCTGAATTCACTCGTCAAGAGGAAGAAGACTTCTTGTCTCACTATGAGAGTGAGCAAACACCTGTCTCTCGTGAAAAGATTGCCATTTATAAAATTTTACAAGATGCTATTTGGAGTCTATGGACTGTCTATAAGGAAGAGCAAGGTGCAGATTTTGGTGACTATGGTGTGAGTCGTTACCAAAGAGCTGTTAAAGGTTTGTCCTATTATGGAGGTTCAGATGAAAAATAAAAATGGAGTTTCTTTTGGTCTACTCTCAGGTATTTTCTGGGGTTTAGGTCTAACGATTAGTGCTTATATCTTTTCGATTTTTACAGATTTGTCGCCCTTTGTGGTGGCCGCTGCTCACGACTTCTTGAGTATCTTTATCTTACTAGCTTTTCTCTTGGTAAAAGAAGGAAAAGTTCGTCTCTCAATTTTCTTAAATATTCGCAATGTGAGTGTTATCATAGGAGCCTTGCTAGCAGGCCCTATCGGTATGCAGGCCAATCTTTATGCGGTTAAGTATATCGGAAGTTCCTTAGCTTCATCTGTATCGGCTATCTATCCTGCGATTTCAGTTTTATTGGCTTTCTTCTTTTTGAAGCACAAGATTTCGAAAAATACTGTGTTTGGGATTGTCTTGATTATTGGAGGGATAATTGCTCAGACCTATAAGGTTGAACAGGTTAATTCTTTCTATATTGGGATTCTCTGTGCTTTGGTCTGTGCTATTGCATGGGGAAGTGAGAGTGTTCTTAGCTCTTTTGCCATGGAAAGTGAATTGAGTGAAATCGAAGCCCTCTTAATTCGTCAAGTAACTTCATTCTTGTCCTATCTTGTGATTGTTCTCTTCTCTCATCAGTCATTTACTGCAGTAGCCAATGGACAATTGCTAGGTCTTATGATTGTCTTTGCAGCCTTTGATATGATTTCCTACTTGGCTTATTATATCGCTATCAATCGCTTGCAACCAGCCAAGGCTACAGGCTTGAACGTGAGTTATGTAGTTTTGACTGTCTTGTTCGCAGTTGTTTTCTTGGGTGCACCACTAGATATGCTGACAATTATTACGTCACTTGTCGTTATTGCTGGAGTTTATATTATTATTAAAGAATAAAGGAGATTCGTGTGAAAGCCATTATCTTAGCAGCGGGATTGGGAACTCGCTTGCGTCCTATGACTGAAAATACCCCTAAAGCCTTGGTTCAGGTTAATCAAAAACCCTTGATTGAATACCAAATTGAGTTTCTCAAAGAAAAAGGGATCAATGACATCATCATCATCGTTGGTTACCTTAAAGAACAATTCGATTACTTAAAAGAAAAATACGGTGTTCGCCTCGTTTTCAATGATAAATACGCTGACTACAATAACTTTTACTCTCTCTATCTTGTAAAAGAAGAATTGGCTAACAGCTATGTTATTGATGCAGATAACTATCTCTTTAAAAATATGTTTCGAAACGATCTTAAACGTTCTACCTATTTTAGCGTTTATCGTGAAGACTGTACGAACGAGTGGTTCTTGGTTTACGGTGATGACTACAAGGTTCAAGACATTATTGTTGACAGCAAAGCTGGTCGCATTCTGAGTGGAGTTTCATTCTGGGATGCACCAACTGCTGAGAAGATTGTTGGCTTTATTGACAAAGCTTATGAAAGTGGTGAATTTGTTGATCTCTACTGGGACAACATGGTTAAGGATAATATCAAAGAATTAGATGTCTATGTCGAAGAATTAGAAGGAAATAGCATCTATGAAATTGATAGTGTAAAAGATTACCATAAATTAGAAGAGATTTTATCTACTATTGAGTAAGGAAATAGAAGAAGGCTTGGACCTTCTTTTTTTGTGTATTTTATAACAAGAATGTTTGATATTGATTGTATTTTTTAAATGAAACAAAAATTACAAAAAAATGAACAAAATAAAACAAAAATTATTGACAACGATTTCATATAGTGTTATACTTATAGCATAAAAGATAATTGAAAGAAGGGAAAATGTTATGGGATTAGATCATTTCTTTGACAAAAACCTGGTGTTTTGCTTAGAAGCGGATAATCAAGATCAACTCTTTGATCAGGTAGCAAGCTTGTTGGAAGAACGAGAAATTGTCACTCCAACTTATCGTGAAGCCTTGATCACGCGTGAAAAGTCATTTCCAACTGGTTTAGATATGGAATTTCTAGGTAAGGACTTGCCAAATGTAGCGATTCCTCATACAGATATTGTTCATAATCTAGCTGAGAAAGTGGTGGTTGTTCGATTAGAAAAACCAGTAACTTTTCACAATATGATAGCTCCTGATAAGGAAGTAGAAGTATCCCTACTCTTCTTTATCATTAACAACTCAAGTTCAAGTCAAACAAATATTCTGGCTCAGTTGATGGACTTTTTCACAGGAAATGGACATCTGGAAGATTTATCAAAAATTTCCGAACCAGAAAAACTTTATGCTTACATTGCTGAAGCAACCGCTTAATCTTGTCTATTAAAATATAAAATCGGAGGAAATCCAAATGATTAAAATTCTTGCTGCCTGCGGTGCAGGTGTTAACTCAAGTCACCAAATTAAAAGTGCTCTAGAAGAAGAACTTTCAAACCGTGGTTATGACGTTCACTGTGATGCCGTCATGGTGAAAGATGTAAACGAAGACCTTATCAAGGGCTATGATATCTTTACACCAATCGCTGCAACTGACCTTGGTTTTGAACCTGGTATTCCAGTAATTGAAGCTGGACCAATCTTGTTCCGTATTCCAGCAATGAGTGCTCCAGTATTTGACAATATTGAAGCAGCTATCAAAGAACACGGACTAAGCTAATTTATTCTTTATCTTGTTAACATTCATATAACTAAAAAAAACGGGAGGAACTATTATGGATGTCATTATCGAACTAGCCAATAAGATTTTCAAGCCAGTCTTGGAAATGGGTGGTCCTATCATCATGCTGATCATCTTGACAGTATTGGCCTTACTATTTGGAGTGAAATTCTCCAAAGCGCTTGAAGGTGGTATTAAACTTGCCATCGCCCTTACTGGTATCGGTGCCATCATCGGTATGCTCAATGGAGCTTTCTCAGCATCACTTGCGAAATTCGTTGAAAACACAGGTATTCAGTTAAACATCACTGACGTTGGTTGGGCACCACTTGCTACGATTACTTGGGGATCTGCCTGGACACTTTACTTCTTGCTTGTGATGTTGATTGTCAACGTTGTGATGCTTGCAATGAAGAAAACGGACACACTTGACGTTGATATCTTTGATATCTGGCACTTGTCAATCACTGGTCTTTTGATCAAATGGTATGCAGACAACAATGGTGTTAGCCAAGGAGTTTCACTTTTCATCGCAACTGCAGCAGTTGTCCTTGTAGGTGTTTTGAAAATCATTAACTCTGACTTGATGAAACCAACATTCGACGACCTTCTTAATGCACCAAGTTCATCACCAATGACTTCAACTCACATGAACTACATGATGAACCCAGTTATCATGGTTTTGGATAAGATTTTTGAAAAATTCTTCCCAGGTCTTGATAAATATGACTTTGACGCTGCAAAATTGAACAAGAAAATCGGTTTCTGGGGCTCTAAATTCTTCATCGGTTTCATTCTTGGTATCGTTATTGGTTTGATGGGGACTCCACACCCAGTTGCAGGTGTAGAAGGAGCTGATAAATGGGAACTTGTTATTAAAGGTTGGTTGAGCCTTGGTTTGACTGCCGGTGTAGCTTTGGAACTCTTCTCACTTATCGGATCTTGGTTCATCGCAGCCGTAGAACCACTTTCACAAGGTATTACAAACGTTGCTACTAAACGTCTTCAAGGACGTAAATTCAACATCGGTCTTGACTGGCCTTTCATCGCTGGTCGTGCTGAAATCTGGGCTTGTGCAAACGTACTTGCTCCAATCATGCTAGTAGAAGCTGTGCTTCTTTCTAATGTCGGTAATGGTATCTTGCCACTTGCAGGTATCATCGCTATGGGTGTAACTCCAGCTCTCTTGGTTGTTACACGTGGTAAATTGCTCCGTATGATTATCTTCGGAACACTCTTGTTGCCTCTCTTCCTTCTTTCTGGTACTCTTATCGCACCATTCGCAACAGAACTTGCTAAAGGTGTAGGTGCCTTCCCAGAAGGTGTGAACCAATCTCAATTGATTACTCACTCAACTCTTGAAGGACCAATTGAAAAACTATTTGGTTGGGCAATCGGTAATGCTACAACAGGTGATATCAAAGCAATCCTTGGTGCAGCAGTCTTCCTTGTATTCTATGTAGGTATCTTTGCTTGGTATAGAAAACAAATGATCAAACGTAACGAAGAATACGCAGCAAATGCTAAATAATTCGCTCCTATAAAATGTAAATTGTGAAAACTAGGTTGTTAATTTCCTACATTGGGAGTGGCAACCTAGTTTTTTATATAAAGATCTAAAAATAGTTGGAGAATATTATGGTAATTGAAATCAAATCAGACCAGTTAACGGTCCAGTTTAAAACCTTAGGTGGCGCCTTGTCGTCGATCAAGGATCGAGAAGGCATTGAGTATCTGTGGCAAGGAGATGCCACTTACTGGAGTGGACAAGCGCCAGTACTTTTCCCAATCTGTGGCTCTTTAAGAGAAGATATAGCCTTCTACAGTCACGAAGATGGAACGGAGACGAAAGGAAACATTCCTCGTCACGGTTTGGTCCGTAAAAAAGAATTTGAATTAGTTGAACAGACAGAAAACAGCGTAACCTTTGCTATCGAAGATGATGAGAATACTTATCAAAACTATCCTTATCATTTCCGTCTTGAAATCACTTATAAGGTTACTGGCAAGACAGTTCGTACTCAATACAAGATTTTCAATAAAGAAACCAGCAAGGTCATGCCATACTTTATTGGTGGACATCCAGGCTTTAATTGTCCTCTGCTAGATGGCGAAACTTATGAAGATTACTATTTAGAGTTTGAGAAAGAAGAGACTTGCTCTGTTCCACGTCCTTTCCCAGAAACAGGCATGTTAGACTTCCAAGATAGAAGTCCATGGTTGGATGGGCAAAAAGAATTAGACATTAGCTATGATTTGTTTAGCACAGATGCAGTGACTTTGGATGAGTTGCAATCCAGAACAATTGCCCTTCGTTCTCGTAAGCATGAGAAGGGATTAAAAGTACACTTCCAAGAGTTCTCAAATCTTGTCATTTGGTCAACTTTGAATAAGGGACCATTCATTGCTTTTGAACCATGGTCTGGCTTGTCAACATCTCTTGAAGAAGGAGATCATTTAGAAGATAAGAAAAACGTTTGTCTCTTGGAACCCGGTCAAGTAGACCAAATTGGCTTTGATATTGAAATATTTTAGATAAAAAACCACAAAAACAAACATTTACTGTTGACTTTTTATAAAAATAGGAGTATATTATGTTTGTAAGCAACAAATGATGTTTGCAACAAACAAATAATCACTTGTTATATTCTCTTTCGAGGAGAAAGTTTGTTTCTAGGAACTTGATTTCCTGGACTTGGATAAGGTGATATTCATCTCATTCAATCAAATTTGTCAATAAACTGCTAGAAAATCTTTTGTAGGTAAACTGCTAACTATAAAAGTCTTTACTAGCCTAGAAAAATAAAAAGGAGTATACAATATGTCTATTGTTATCGGTGCAGATGCTGCAGGTTTGAGATTGAAAGAAGTTGTGAAAGACTTCTTGGAAAAAGAAAACTTCCACGTTGTGGATGTTACAGCTGAAGGTCAAGACTTTGTTGATGTGACTCTTGCTGTTGCTGCAGAAGTAAACAAAGAAGAACAAAATCTTGGTATCGTGATTGATGCTTATGGAGCTGGTCCATTTATGGTTGCAACTAAAATCAAAGGAATGGTTGCTGCAGAAGTTTCAGATGAACGTTCAGCTTATATGACTCGTGGACACAACAACTCACGTATGATCACTATGGGTGCAGAAATCGTTGGTGATGAATTGGCGAAAAACATTGCTAAAGGTTTTGTTAACGGTAAATACGACGGTGGTCGTCACCAAATTCGGGTCGATATGTTGAACAAAATGTGCTAATACTCTTCAAAAATCAAGATAATCTGTTGTCAGCTCACTTTAGCTAACCTCAGTTATGCTTGCAGCTCGCTTCCTAAGCTAATCTTGATTTTTATTGAGTAAGGATAAATGATATTAGATTTATATAATTAATCGGAGGGAATAACTAATGAGAATTGCAATTGGATGTGACCACATCGTAACAGATGAAAAAATGGCGGTTTCAGAATTTTTGAAATCAAAAGGATATGAAGTCATTGACTTTGGTACATATGACCACACACGTACTCACTACCCAATCTTTGGTAAAAAAGTTGGTGAAGCCGTTACAAGTGGTCAAGCTGATCTTGGGGTATGTATCTGTGGTACTGGTGTTGGTATCAACAACGCTGTAAATAAAGTTCCAGGAGTTCGTTCTGCCTTGGTTCGTGATATGACAACAGCTCTTTATGCAAAAGAACAATTGAACGCCAACGTTATTGGTTTTGGTGGTAAAATCACTGGTGAATTGCTTATGTGCGATATCATTGAAGCTTTCATCAAAGCTGAATACAAACCATCAGAAGAAAACAAAAAATTGATTGCGAAAATTGAGCACGTTGAAACTCACAATGCTCATCAAGCAGATGCAAACTTCTTTACAGAATTCCTTGAAAAATGGGATCGCGGTGAATACCACGACTAAGAGGTGACGCATGATTTTAACAGTCACAATGAATCCATCCATTGATATTTCTTATCCTTTGGATGAATTGAAAATTGACACTGTCAACCGTGTGGTGGACGTGACCAAGACAGCTGGTGGTAAAGGGCTCAATGTTACACGAGTTCTTTCAGAATTTGGTGATTCTGTTGCAGCTACTGGTTTGGTCGGTGGTAAACTTGGTGAGTTTTTAGTAGAGCATATCGATGATAAAGTAACGAAACGTTTCTTCTCCATTCAAGGAGAGACTCGTAACTGTATCGCTATTCTACACGGTGAAAACCAAACAGAAATCCTTGAAAAAGGTCCCGAAGTTCTGGAACAAGAAGGGCAAGATTTCTTGGCTCATTTCGAAAATCTTCTTGACGCTGTGGAAGTAGTTGCTATCTCTGGTAGTCTTCCAGCTGGCCTTCCAGTTGACTATTATGCAAGCTTAGTAGAACTTGCTAATCGCGTAGGAAAACCAGTTGTTCTGGATTGCTCAGGTGCTGCCCTTCAGGCGGTTCTTGAATCACCACATAAACCAACAGTAATCAAACCAAATAACGAAGAATTGTCTCAGCTTCTTGGGAAAGAAGTTTCTGAGGATTTGGATGAGTTAAAAGAAGTTCTTCAAGAGCCTCTATTTGCAGGGATTGAGTGGATAATTGTTTCACTTGGTGCAAATGGTGCTTTTGCAAAACATGGGGACACTTTCTACAAGGTAGATATTCCAAGAATTCAGGTAGTGAACCCTGTTGGATCTGGAGATTCTACTGTGGCAGGGATTTCCTCAGGACTTCTTCATAAGGAATCTGATCAAGAACTCCTCATCAAGGCCAATGTCCTTGGTATGCTCAATGCCCAAGAAAAGATGACAGGTCATGTCAATATGGCCAACTATCAAGCTTTATATGATCAATTAATAGTAAAAGAGGTATAAAATGGTTTTAACAGAAAACAAACGTGCTTGCTTGCAAAAACTCTCTGACGAGAACGGCATTATCTCAGCTCTTGCCTTTGACCAACGTGGTGCTTTGAAACGCCTCATGGCTCAATACCAAACAGAAGAGCCAACAGTGGCTCAAATGGAAGAACTCAAAGTTTTGGTTGCAGATGAATTGACAAAATACGCATCCTCTATGCTTCTTGACCCTGAGTATGGACTTCCAGCTACAAAAGCTCTTGCACCAAATGCTGGTCTTCTCCTTGCTTATGAAAAAACAGGATACGACACAACAAGCACTAAACGCTTGCCTGACTGCTTGGATGTTTGGTCTGCAAAACGCATCAAAGAACAAGGCGCTGATGCTGTCAAATTCTTGCTTTACTATGACGTAGACAGCGCTGACGAACTCAACCAAGAAAAACAAGCCTATATCGAACGCATCGGTTCTGAGTGTGTGGCGGAAGACATTCCATTCTTCCTTGAAATCTTGGCTTACGATGAAAAAATCGCTGATGCAGGTTCTGCAGAATACGCAAAAGTGAAACCACACAAGGTTATCGGTGCCATGAAGGTCTTCTCAGACCCACGCTTTAACATTGATGTTTTGAAAGTGGAAGTTCCAGTCAATGTGAAATACGTTGAAGGCTTTGGTGATGGTGAAATCGTGCATACACGCGAAGAAGCGGCAGCTTTCTTCAAAGCGCAAGATGAAGCAACTAACTTGCCATACATCTATTTGAGTGCGGGTGTATCAGCTAAACTATTCCAAGAAACCCTTGTCTTTGCTCACGAATCAGGCGCAAACTTCAACGGCGTTCTTTGTGGCCGTGCAACCTGGGCTGGATCAGTTGAAGCTTACATCAAAGACGGTGAAGCAGCAGCTCGTGAATGGCTACGCACAACTGGATTTGAGAACATTGACGAACTCAACAAAGTTCTTCAAACAACAGCGACTTCATGGACTGAACGTGTATAAGTTTTCCCCCCCTAATATTAGGGACATTGATCTAAATAAAAAATTTAAAAAAAGTTGAAGTAAGTGTCTAGAGTTTTGGGAAAATGAAAAATTAAATATCATATATCTTGAGAGAGCGAGAAAATCGCTCTCTTTT
>NZ_JBJUSF010000030.1:0-29296 GCF_046098195.1 Streptococcus sp. ST14 | reverse complement strand
GCCATTGAACCTGATTCATTTAAGTAATACCATAAGCCTTTGTCTTTAACCCAACCAGTAGCCATTGAACCTGATTCGTTTAAGTAATACCATAAGCCTTTGTCTTTAACCCAACCAGTAGCCATTGAACCTGATTCGTTTAAGTAATACCATAAGCCTTTGTCTTTAACCCAACCAACTACTCCCTGATTAGAATTCTTTTTAGGTTTAGCTACATCAGTTTCTTGTTTTATATTATCTACTTTTTCAACAATGATATCATTACTAGTAGATAAATTTGATTTAAGAACATCTTTTATATGTTCTGATGTTACATAGAACTTAACAGTTTCAGGAATTGCAAATGTATCTTTTTTCACAGAAAACTCTGTACTTTTATTCTTAATATGAATTTCCTTTAATGAATCTAAGACGCCACTTAGGAAGAAGGACGGCAATGAGTTGATATTATTACCAATTGTTAAACTTTTTAATTTTGGTAAACCGTTCATAACGTGTTTACCAAAATTTTTAACATTATCTGGTAATATAAGTTCTTTTAATTCTAAATTACCGTAAAAGGCTAAACGTTCAATAGTTTCTAAACTATTTGGTAAGCTAATTTCTTCAAGTTTAATCGCATCTGCAAATGCAAAAGTACCAATTTTTTCTAAACCTTCATTCAATTCGAGTTTTTTCAAGTAAGAATTTTTATTAAACGAATATGATGCAAGTTCTTTTGTCTCCTTAGGCGTTTTATAACTTTCGTCATTTTTTTGACTTGGATAATAAATTAATTGGGTTTTATCTTTTGAAAACAAAACACCATCAACTGAGGCAAACGATTCATTTCCTTCTTCAACATCAACATGTTTTAAGCTAGTAGTGAGTCTAAATAGATTACTTCCTAATGTTTTAACCGATTTTGGTAATGTTAGTTTCTCTAAATTTGATAAATTAGCAAAAGCCTCATGTGATATTAATTCTAATTTTGAACTTGAGGAAAAGGTTAGCTTTTTCAATTTTTGACTAAAAGAAAATGCACTTGTTCCAATATATTCTAGAGATGCAGGCAATTCAATCTCTTCTAATTCAGAAAAATCAAAAGCTCTATCTTCAATTTTCTCCAGCTGACTACCTTTGTCAAAAATAATAGTTTTAGCTTTACTTCCATGGAAGCCTTTTTTTTGTATTTTTTTTATGCTTGATGGGATAGTAATAGAGCTAGGATAGTAGACAATTCTACCTGTTTCATCTGGATAATAACTAAAAGCTTGACTAGCTACTTCAGTAACGGTAAATACTTTATCACCTACTGTGATTTTTGTAGGAATCGTGAATGGTTTTCCATCTTGACCAGCTTCAAACTCTACAGGAGTAACTCCATTACCCACTTGAACAGTGCCTATGTTACCTTCTACAGTTAGAACCTTATATTTGATATTATTTTGTTGAATAATACTTCCAACTTTAGTCTCTTTGATTACTTCCGAACTAGGAGTATCTGCTAGGATTGGTTCATTAGGGACATATGCTGCTAAAATAACTGCAGCTGTAGTTAATGATAATATTGTAGTTTTTTTCATTTAAATTTCCTTACATATTTATTTTCTAATAGATATAAAATTATAACTTTGCTAGCCGTTGTTATAAAAAGTTTTATTCAATCATTATCTAGTAGAATAGAGTAGTACATTTTATAAATTGTCATCTCTCCATAAACACAGTATATCATTTTTAAATTTTAAGTCCAGAAAAATGGCTCTATAATATTTGTAGTGGGTAAATCCACTATAGATATTATGGAGCCTATTTTATTGTAGAAAAAAAGTCCCATAAGATCTATAATGAAAAGCGACCAAACAACTCATTAGAAAGATTCATATGGAACAATTACATTTTATCACAAAACTACTCGATATCAAAGACACAAATATCCAAATTATAGATGTCGTCAATAGGGATACACACAAGGAAATCATCGCCAAACTGGACTACGACGCCCCATCTTGCCCTGAGTGCGGAAACCAATTGAAGAAATATGACTTTCAAAAACCTTCTAAAATTCCTTATCTTGAAACGACTGGTATGCCTACTAGAATTCTCCTTAGAAAGCGTCGATTCAAGTGCTATCACTGTTCAAAAATGATGGTCGCTGAAACTTCTATCGTCAAGAAGAATCACCAAATCCCTCGTATCATCAACCAAAAAATTGCTCAAAAGTTAATTGAAAAAATTTCTATGACTGATATTGCCCATCAGCTTTCCATCTCAACTTCAACTGTTATTCGTAAGCTCAATGATTTTCACTTTAAACATGATTTTTCTTGTCTTCCTGAGATTATGTCTTGGGATGAGTATGCTTTTACAAAGGGAAAGATGAGCTTCATTGCGCAAGATTTTAACAATCTCAATATCATCACTGTTCTTGAGGGAAGAACACAAGCTATCATTCGAAATCACTTTCTTAAATATGATAGAGCCGTCCGATGTCGCGTCAAAATTATTACTATGGATATGTTTAGTCCTTACTATGACTTAGCTAAACAGCTTCGCTTTCAAATTTCTAGGCTCAGGCTGAAACAGTCTCCCAGACTGTTTCACTCCCGAATGCTAAAATCGTTCTAGATCGTTTCCATATTATCCAACATCTCAGCCGTGCCATGAGTCGTTTTCGTGTTCAAATTATGAATCAGTTTGAACGAAAATCTCATGAATACAAGGCTATCAAGCGTTACTGGAAACTCATCCAACAGGATAGTCGTAAATTGAGCGATAAACATTTTTATCGTCCTACTTTTCGTATGCACTTAACCAATAAAGAGATTTTAAACAAGCTTTTGAGCTATTCACAAGACTTGAAACATCACTATCAGCTCTATCAACTCTTGCTGTTTCACTTTCAGAATAAGGAACCGGAGAAATTTTTCGGACTCATTGAGGACAATCTAAAGCAGGTTCATCCTCTTTTTCAGACTGTCTTTAAAACCTTTCTAAAGGACAAAGAGAAAATCGTCAACGCCCTTCAACTACACTATTCTAACGCCAAATTGGAAGCGACCAATAATCTCATCAAACTTATCAAGCGCAATGCCTTTGGTTTTCGGAACTTTGAAAACTTCAAAAAACGGATTTTTATCGCCCTGAATATCAAAAAAGAAAGGACGAAATTTGTCCTTTCTCGAGCTTAGCTTTTTTTCAATTTTGAAATTCGATGGTTTCAAGGTTGTAGGAATCCCTCCCCCCCTACTTCTCTTTTTAAATCCTTAAAATCATGCTATAATATAATAAGTATAAGTCCAATAAACTGACCATAGAAGTCAGCGATAAAGATTTCTTACATCATCCGTAAGTGTTATTCTACTCTGAATCATACTATAATGAAAGTAACAAAAGATGGAGGTGTTTCACATGGAAACCATTTTACGAGTAGAATCATTAACAAAGCATTATGGAAAAGAGCCGAATATTACCAAAGCCTTGGATGGCATATCTTTTCAGGTTGTAAAAGGTGAGTTCTTAGGAATTATGGGGAGTAGCGGTTCTGGAAAAACAACCCTTCTTAACTGTCTCGCCACAATCATAAAGCCAACTGACGGCTCTATTCAAATGCAAGAAAAAGATTTAGGTCAATTAAAAGGGAGTCAGTTATCTGATTATCGTGGCAAGGAAATTGGCTATCTCTTCCAGAATTTTGAGCTTTTGGACAATCTGACAGCTAAAGAAAATATTTTACTCCCCTTGTCTTTGCACAAGGTCGATGCCAACGAAAGCAAGGTTCGGTTAGAATTACTTTCCCAATATCTGGATATTTCCGAGCTTCTGAATAAGTTCCCATCTCAATTATCAGGTGGTCAACGGCAAAGGGTAGCTGCTGCTCGTGCCTTGATTTTAGACCCAAAGATTGTATTTGCGGATGAGCCCACTGGGGCTTTGGATTCAAAAAATGCGACCATTTTGATGCAGAAACTATCTGAAATGAATCAAGTGGAAGAAACCACCATTCTCATGGTTACCCACGATTCAGTTGCAGCCAGCTTTTGCAACCGCATCTTGTTTATCCAAGACGGAAAACTATTCCATGAAATCCGTCGTGATTATCCAAGAGAAAGTCAAGAAGACTTCTACCACAGAATACTAAAGGTCATGGCTGCCCTAGCTGGAGGTGATGGCAATGTTTTCTAAATTAGTCTCAAGAAATAGCAAGAGAGATCGAAAAAATAATGGCTTGTATTTCAGTTCCATGGTTCTTTCTATTATCTCCTTTTACATCATCCTTTCTTTGTCCCATCAAGATGTGATGATCTTTCTCAAACAAATAGAGAGTGACGCTGTAAATAAACTCTTTAGCATGATTCCCATTCTTTATGTGGCAACCCTCTTTATTCTCTTTTTTCTAGTCTACTTCGCAAGCAGTATGCAGATGGAAAGGAGAAAACATGAATTTGGTGTCTATCTAACGCTAGGGATGCGAAGAAGCAAACTATTCTTGCTGCTCCTACTCGAGGATTTGAGAAACAGTATTCTTGCTCTTGGAATAGGTCTTCCAATTTCAATCTTGATTTCAGAACTGATTAGCCTAATAACCTCTAAAATTGTTGGGCTAGGGATTATTGAACATCAATTTTCTCTATCTACTACAGCTCTATTCTATACAATCATCGGTTTCCTAGCCGTAAAATTAGCTGTCTTTATTCTTTTAAGTGCAAAAACAGCCAATAAGGAAATCGGAGATCTGCTATCCTATTCTCCTTCTGGCATGAAGAAACTACTCCCCAAGAGTGTGTACCTTCTTGCTTCTGTCCTCGGAATTTTGCTTCTAGGAACAGCCTATTACTTGGGGATGAGTGGACTAGCTTGGGAAAATGTCAGAACAATGGGCATCACTGTTCTCTTGGGGACTCTAGGAACTATACTACTCTTCTTTGGTATGCGTTTGTTTATAGACTTTTTGGTCAAGCTTGGAAGCAATCGAAAACTCCACACCTATAATTTTAGACAGATTCAGGAATTAGTTATCCAGCGCTCAACTATACTAGCTATCTGCTCGCTCTTAATCTTCTCTGCCTTGTGCCTCTTTGGAGCAGGTGTTGCCATTGCAAGTGGCAATTCAGGCAATCAAACCCACGTTTTGGATTATACATTTAGAGATAGCAAGCAGGAAACAGATGAAAATCTTGATATGAATACAGTAAAAAAAGAGCTTGAAGCTGCTGGACTGGCATCACAGTTTTCAAAGATTCTACAAATCAAAGTTGGCAAACCGAAAGAAGACGAATCCGTGTCCTTTGAACAGTTCATCAAGGTATTGAAAGAGCAAAAAGAAAGTAAAAACAAGGAAATTTTGCTCCATAAATTTAAACAGTCTACTACTTCCCACCTCATACCAGTTTCCGAATACAATGAACTTAGAAAGGCTGCCAATCTCCCTCCTCTAGAACTAACTAGCAAGGAAGCCTACTTGTATATGGGGAAAGATTTTCTCCCTGATGAGAACTTGGTTAACTCTGTTCTGAAAGCAACCCCTCAAATCAAAGTCATGGGAAATGATGTAAAATTGATTGGCGAAGTACAGTCTTTACCGATTGTAACGGACCGTGAAATAACCATTTCTGTAGCCCTCATAGTCCCAGATGAGACCTTTATGAGCTATACAGATGATCGGTATTCAAATTATGTTAGTGGTATCTTGGATCCTGAGCTGGTCAAAGAAAAAGGCTTGATGAGAGCTATCTCAGATACGAATGAAAAGCTAGATCAAACCTCTCTTGGCTATGAAAGCTATATACAAAATATGGGAAGACAATTATTTTACATTATCTCTGCCAGCTATATCACTATCTATCTGGCTATCATCTTCCTTGTTGTGGCAAATACAATCATTGGCGTTCAGTTTTTGATGGGACAAAGACAATCCTACAGACGATACCAAACCTTGATCCATCTCGGAGCCAACTACGAAACTCTTTGTAAATCTTCAGAAAAGCAAATCAATTGGTATTTCGGTCTGCCAATAGCCCTTGCACTTATCAGTAGTAGCTTCGGAGTGGGCTCCCTCCTCACAGGAATAGTACCAGCCAGTGCAAGAATGGTCATGGGGCAGAAATTTATCACAGCCATGCTGATAGTACTGCTCTTAGCAGGTTTTGAAGTCATCTATATCAGAATTGTAAAGAAAAATAGCAACAAATACTTGTTGTCCTTAATGGAACCCAAAAGAGATGAATAAGATAGAATAAAATAGGAAAAGGAGGAACCAATATGAAGCATATCCTGGTTATTGAGGATGAGGCCTTGATTCGAGATGAAATTGTCATCTTGTTAGAGAAAGCGAATTATCAAGTTGATAAGTTGACTGACTTCAAAGATACAAGCCAACAAGTGCTGCAATACGATACGGATCTAATCATACTGGATTTGAATTTACCAGGAGAAACTGGTTTTCAAATTTGTAAAAATCTCAAATCCAAACGCTCTGTGCCCATATTGGTTCTCACCTCCCGTGAACAACTAAAAGATGAGATTTACGCCCTAAAATTAGGGGCTGACGAGTACTTAACAAAACCTTTCAAGAAAGAAAGATTCTTGGCTCGTATAGAAAACATCTTGAAACGCTATGAAGGTAGACAAAATTTGCTTGAAAAAGATAATTTTCTGCTGGATAGACAGACCTATACCCTTTATATCAATGGACACTCGATTTTACTCCCCCAAAATCAAGGGAAATTGTTAGAAACCTTATTGGTTACTAATGCTCCTGTCGTCACAAAAGAAGAACTAAGTATGAAACTGTGGAATACAACTGAGTTCATCGATGAAAATGCCCTACAAGTAAACATTGCAAGGCTAAAAAAGGTGATGAAACAGGCTGGCATTGCCCTTCAAGTCAAGTCCGTCAGAGGTATTGGTTACAAGCTTGAAGAGGTAAGTCCAGATGAAACATAATCTAAAATATCTAGCTAGTTATCTGCCTTGGTTACTTGTTCTCTTAGCATTTGATCTATTTACAGCTGTCCTGCTTTGGCTTTCAGATGTGAGAATGTTTCAAGCCCTCATCCTTCTCTATATTTTAGCCACCGTCCTGCTTTTTTTCATCCTATCATTCTTACTTATAAAAACAGAAAGAAAAAAATCATCTGCCTATAAAGCCTTCATAGCCAATCCCAAGACGGATACTGAGCTTGAATTATTGCATTTATCAAGTGCCTCAGAAAAAGAAAGCATTGAAAAAATAGCAGATACACTTTATCAAAAGCAGGCTGAAATAGGAAAACTCAACTCATTACTAGCCGAGTATGAGGACTATGTTGAAAAATGGGCGCATGAGATTAAACTCCCTCTGTCGCTTCTTTCCCTCCTTTTGGACAATCAAAGCGACCAGTTGCCTGAGGATACAGCTTTTAAGTTGGACTATGTGAAAAAGCAAATCCAAGAAAATGTATCACAGATCCTATTCTACTACAGGGTGAAAAGTGAGAAAAATGATTTTCTATTTGAATACCTTGACCTAGAAGAGTGTATCCAAGATCTTTTGGAAAACTTTGATCCCTTGCTCAAAGAAAAGAAATTTACGATTAAGGTAGAAAACATACAAGGAATCTGCTACACCGATCAACGCAGTTTTGAATTTATCCTCTCTCAAATCCTAGCCAACTCCATTAAATATAGCTCCGACAAACCCGAACTCAATATTTATATATCAAAAGACAAGGGACGTACAAGTCTGATTATTAGGGATAATGGCTGCGGAGTTAAAGCTTGTGACTTACCTCATATCTTTGAGAAAGGTTTTACAGGTGATTCAGGAGAGACAAGGAAAAAATCAACAGGCATGGGCCTATATCTGGTCAAACAATTAGCAGATGCTTTAAAAATCGAAATCACAGTAAAATCCGAATGGATGCAAGGCTTTGAAATCTCTCTTTCTATTTAGTCATTTTTCAATTAAGAAAATTGCCTAATCATAGAAAGCACATATTTTATACCAAAAAGGAAAGCACTTCTGCTTTCCTTTTTTATTTACGTTTTTTCTTCGCTTTTTTCATTTTGTTGGCCATGCGTTTCATAGACTGTTTCATGGCAAATTCACCGATTTTACCTTTAAGTCCACCACCGAACATCTGGCTCATATCTGGCATGCCTGCTCCTCCGAGACCTGACATATCCGGCATTCCACCTTGTCCCATCATGCCTTCAAGGGCAGACATATCCATCCCTCCCATATTTGGCATATTTTTTGGAAGGTTATTGGGATTGATCCCCATTTGCTTCATCATCTTGTTCATATTCCCAGACATGACACCTTGCATGAGCTGTTTGGCCTGATTAAAGTCCTTGATAAATTTATTGACTTCGACAAAGGTATTTCCAGAACCAGCAGCGATACGGCGGCGACGACTTGGATTTAACAAATCAGGATTTTCACGCTCCTCAGGTGTCATGGAAGACACAATGGCACGTTTGCGCGCAATCTGGCGCTCATCCACCTTCATATTTTGAAGAGCTGGATTGTTGGCCATACCTGGAATCATCTTGAGTAAGTCTTCCATTGGTCCCATATTTTGCACCTGATCCAATTGATCGATGAAATCATTGAAATCAAAGGTGTTTTCGCGCATCTTTTCAGCCATTTCAAGGGCTTTTTGCTCATCGTATTCCTGAGAAGCTTTCTCAATCAAGGTCAGCATATCCCCCATACCAAGGATACGGCTTGACATACGATCTGGGTGGAAGGTTTCGATATCTGTTATCTTTTCACCCGTACCAGTGAACTTGATAGGTTTTCCAGTGATGTGACGAACAGACAAAGCTGCACCACCACGAGTATCCCCATCAATCTTGGTAAGAATAACCCCAGTTACTTCTAACTGAGCATTGAATTCACGAGCAACATTGGCCGCTTCCTGACCAATCATGGCATCAATTACAAGAAGGATTTCATTTGGTTGAGCCAGTGCTTTAACATCACGAAGCTCATTCATGAGAAGTTCATCGATTTGCAAACGCCCTGCCGTATCGATCAAGACATAGTCGTTGTGATTGGCTTGCGCTTGCTCCAAACCTTGGCGAACAATTTCAACAGCAGGCACTTCTGTTCCAAGTGCAAAGACAGGAACATCGATTTGTTGTCCAAGTGTTTTCAGCTGATCGATGGCTGCTGGACGATAAATATCTGCCGCAATCATCAAAGGACGTGCATTTTCTTCCTTCTTGAGTTTATTAGCCAGCTTACCAGCAAATGTCGTTTTACCAGCCCCTTGCAAACCGACCATCATGATAATGGTTGGAATTTTTGGTGACTTGATAATTTCTGCCGTATCGGAACCTAAAACAGCTGTCAATTCCTCATCAACGATTTTGATAATCTGTTGGGCTGGATTGAGGGTATCAATGACCTCGTGTCCAACTGCACGTTCTCGAACTTTCTTGATAAAGTCCTTCACAACAGGCAAAGCAACGTCAGCTTCCAGCAAGGCCAAACGAATCTCTTTGGTCGCTTCCTGGACATCAGCCTCAGAAATTTTTCCTTTTTTACGTAGATTTTTAAAGACGTTCTGTAAACGTTCTGTTAAACTTTCAAATGCCATTTTTTTTCTCCTATGTTTCATTAATTCGGTGGAAAACGTCCAAAATCTTGTAAACAAACAAGTTCTTCTGGAGTGACTTCTTTCATTATCTCATTTGGATATCCCCAACAGCTAAATCCCTCTTGAAGAGCTCGAGAGATAGAATCAGACGAGAGGATTTGTAGCCTTGTGGGAAAAGGAGTCTCAGCAGCTAATAGTTTACAGGGTATACCTTTGTAGATGACTATACTCCCCATACTTATTCTCTATTATCAATGCTTGTTAAAATTTCTATCTGCTCCAGCAGAAAGTCATCCTTGGGATAACGCTCCAAGATCTGGTCAAAAATCTGACTGCGAACAATGTAGTCCGAATACATGTGCAATTTCATCTCATAATCTTCTAGAATCTTTTCCGTTCGCTTGATATTGTCATAAACAGCCTGACGACTGACACCGAACTCTTCAGCAATCTCAGCAAGACTATAATCATCAGCATAATAGAGTTCAATATAGTTCATCTGCTTGTCTGTCAAAAGCGCCGCGTAAAATTCAAAAAGGGCGTTCATACGGTTGGTTTTTTCGATTTCCATAACTTTTATTATACCAAAAAAACGATTATACTGCTAGAGTAGAAGCACTTCAAATAGATCAAGAATAAAAAAAGAACCTTGCAAGGCAAGATTCTTTTAGTGTCTGACTTAAATAATTGTTCTTCTGGGAACTTAATCGAATTAAGCTTCGATTTCTGTAACCATACCTGAACCAACAGTACGTCCACCCTCACGGATAGAGAATGTAGTACCTTGTTCTACGGCGATTGGGTGGATCAACTCAACGTCGATAGTCACGTTATCACCAGGCATTACCATTTCAGTACCTGCTGGAAGTTCGATTGAACCTGTAACGTCAGTAGTACGGAAGTAGAATTGTGGACGGTAGTTGTTGAAGAATGGAGTGTGACGTCCGCCTTCTTCTTTAGTAAGGATGTAGACTTCACCTTTAAATTTAGTGTGTGGGTTGATTGAACCTGGTTTAGCGATAACTTGTCCACGTTCGATTTCGTCACGTTGAACACCACGAAGAAGGACACCTACGTTATCTCCGGCAAGACCTTCGTCAAGTTGTTTACGGAACATTTCAACACCAGTAACAACTGCTTTTTGAGTTTCTTCTTTGATACCAACGATTTCGATTTCGTCGTTGACACGAACAGTACCACGGTCGATACGTCCTGAAGCAACTGTACCACGTCCAGTGATTGAGAATACATCTTCGACTGGAAGAAGCAATGGTTTTTCAGTGTCACGTTCTGGTTCTGGGATGTACTCATCAACAGTGTTCATCAATTCCATGATGATGTCTTCGTATTTAGAGTCACCTTCAAGAGCTTTAAGAGCTGAACCTTGGATAACTGGAAGATCGTCACCTGGGAAGTCGTATTCTGACAAGAGGTCACGGATTTCCATTTCAACCAATTCAAGCAATTCTTCGTCGTCTACCAAGTCAATTTTGTTCATGAAGACGATAAGGTGTTTAACACCAACCTGACGTGAAAGAAGGATGTGCTCACGAGTTTGTGGCATTGGTCCGTCAGTTGAAGCTACTACAAGGATAGCTCCGTCCATTTGAGCGGCACCAGTGATCATGTTTTTAACGTAGTCCGCGTGTCCTGGAGCGTCGATGTGAGCGTAGTGACGTTTTTCAGTTTCGTACTCAACGTGCGCAGTGTTGATAGTGATACCGCGTTCGCGTTCTTCTGGAGCAGCATCGATAGACGCATAGTCTTTAGGTTGGTTAACTGCTGAAGGCAAGCGACGTGCCAATACAGTTGTGATAGCTGCAGTCAAAGTAGTTTTACCGTGGTCAACGTGTCCGATAGTACCAATGTTAACGTGTGGTTTACTACGATCGTATTTTTCTTTTGCCATTTGAGTAAAAGCCTCCAATAAAATATATTTTATAGATAGACAGTAGGCAATACAGTCTAACTTTCCTTACTATTTTATCAAATTTCTGCTAAATTGCAAGTGTTTTACACATATTTTGTGAATTAATCTAAATCTTATCAAATCCTGTTCTTCTGCTTCTTTATGGCAATATGAATTCAAACTTATTTTGTTTGGAAGATAGTATTTTCATCAAAAAAATCAGGTTTCCCTGATTTTAATTTGATTCTGTTTTTTCCAATTCCTTAGCTTCTTTATGGTTTTCATATAATTTCGCTAGGAACTTAGTAATTTCTTTAAAAATAGAGTAAGTAGGTACTGCTACGACCATTCCTATGACACCATAGATATTACTTGACAGTAAGAGGAGCACCAAAATCGTAATCGGATGTACTTTCATAACTCCTCCAACGATACGTGGATAGAGAACATTTCCGTCAATCTGCTGAATAATAAGCATATAAGCAACCGCAATCAACATACGATGAGGATCCGTGAACACATTGGCAATCACCATTGGAATCAAGCCAATACTTGGACCAACATAAGGAATCAAATTTGCGATTCCAGAAAAAATAGCAAAAACTAGGGCGTACTTTAATCCGATAACGCTATAGCCAATATAAGCTAAACATCCAATAATAACCGCATCAATCGCAATTCCACTGATATAGCGCGCTATGGTTGTATTGAGATTGGTTAAAAGGCTAGAAAGATTCAATTTGTCATGTTTTAAGACGGTACGTTCCAACATTGGTAGCAACTTATGACCATCCAACAAGAAATAAATCAAGAATACAGGGGTCATAATGAGAATCAGCACCGTACTAAACAAGGCTGAAAGAACGCTTCCTAAACTATTGCTGACACTATTAAGGATATTCTGAAGGATATCCACATAGGAGAGATTCAGTTGTTGAATTGTTTGTTGAATATCAATATTTTGGAAGACTGGATTCATGGACAAATCAATGATTAAATCTTGTAGTCTACTATAGATGTTTTGACTAGAAATAATCAAGCTGGTCAACTGATTAATCAAAATCGGCAAGAGATAAACGACCCCTACAACGATAACGCCAATTAAGGCACAAAGAGTGACCAAGACACCAATTAGACGATTGATCTTACATCTCTTTTCTAAGAAAGTAACGACTGGATTTGTAATGTAGTAAAAAAATCCACCAAGCAAAAATGGAATCATGATGGTATTCACAACTGTTACGAAGGGAGTAATGATGGCTCCCATTTCTCTCCAAAGATAGAAAATCAGTGTTAATAATAAAATTTCAGCTGTCCAAAAAAATAATTTGTTTCTACGGAACATAGGTATCCTCCTTCTCTCTATTTTACCACATTTCTGAAAAAGATAAGATGGCTTTAGTAAAAAAGCGAGAATATTTTTTTTCTTTATGATAAAATAAAGCTAATATGAAAAAAATAATTTTATCTTTTATGACACTTTTAGTTTTTGGAACAGCTTCTACTGTTTCTGCTCAGGAGTTTGATGTTGCTGCTAAACATGCCATTGCTGTCGAGGCTACAACTGGAAAAATCCTCTATGAAAAAGATGCAAATCAGCCTGTAGAAATTGCTTCTATTACAAAACTGGTTACAGTTTATTTGGTCTATGAAGCTCTGGAACAAGGAACTATCAGCCTATCTACACCTGTTGATATTTCGGACTATCCTTACAAACTTACAACTAATTCTGAGGCGAGTAACGTCCCTATGGAAGCTCGAAATTATACTGTTGAACAACTATTAGAGGCTACAATGGTATCCAGTGCAAACAGCGCTGCCATTGCACTAGCAGAAAAGATTGCTGGTTCTGAGAAAGACTTCGTAGACAAGATGAGGGCTAAACTTCTTGAATGGGGAATTCAAGATGCAACTATTGTAAACACAACTGGTTTAAATAATGAGACACTTGGCGATAATATCTATCCTGGTTCTAAAAAAGACGATGAAAACAAGTTGAGTGCCTACGATGTTGCAATCGTCGCTCGTAACCTCATCCGAGATTATCCTCAAGTTTTGGAAATCACAAAAAAACCAACTTCTACCTTTGCAGGGCTTGAAATCCACTCAACCAACTATATGTTGGAGGGAATGCCTGCCTATCGTGGTGGTATTGATGGACTAAAGACAGGTAATACTGATAAAGCTGGTGCTTCATTCGTGGGAACAACTGTTGAGAAAGGGATGCGTATTATTACGGTTGTTTTGAATGCAGATCAACAAGATACCAACCCTTATGCACGTTTTACTGCTACTTCAGCACTTTTAGATTATATTTCTGCAAACTTTGCCTTAAAAACTGTCGTTCAGAAAGGTGAAGCTTACAACGATAGTAAAGTAACAGTTCTTGATGGTAAGGAAGACAATGTGACAGCTGTCGCTAAGTCAGATATTTCCATCGTCCAACGCATCGGAAGCGGTACTACACCAGCCCTCCAATTCACACCGAAATCAACATCAGAAATGGCTCCACTAGAAGAAGGAAAGGTTGTTGGTACTCTGACCTATGATGATCAGGATTTGGTCGGCCAGGGTTATCTTACTTCCGACAAACCATCTTTTGAAATGGTTTCTGAAAAGAAAGTAGAAAAAGCCTTCTTTTTGAAGGTTTGGTGGAATCAATTTATCCGCTTTATCAATGAAAAACTATAAAAAAAATCGCGATTTTCTTCGCGATTTTTTCTTTATTTTATTTCATTTCTTTAAACGCTGCTTCTGCATCAGCATTGCTAATAGCACCAAATTGGATTTTTCCGATTTTACCCTGACTGTCAATCAAGTATTCCGTTGGAATACTACGAATTTGGTAGGCTTGGAAGGTAGTTGCTTGCGTATCATATAGAACTGGAATATCCTTGTAGCCTTGTTCTTGGTACCATTTTGGAAAATCTTGAACTGTTTTTTCACCTTGGAGACCAGGTGCAATGACACTCAAGATTTCAAAGTCTCGATCTTGTTTGGCAGCTAATTCCATCAACTCAGGCATACTTTTTTTACATGGTCCACACCAAGAAGCCCAGAATTTTAAATAGACCTTTTTCCCTTTATAGTCTGATAACTTCACTTCTTTGCCATCCATAGACTGCAAGGTAAAGTCTGGTGCTTCCTTACCGACTGCGATTTGTTGTACAGCGGGTTGTTTTGGACTGCTTGTCTGTTTGGTTTCTTTTTCACCACAGGCAATCAACAAGAATAGAGACATAATACTCAATCCTGTAAAAATAATTTTTTTCATCTTTTTCTCCTTTTATCCAAGAATTCCTGACAAGGCATTTAACTGCCCTAGCATTAATAATAATCCCATCAAAATAATCAAAGCTCCCCCGATTTTCTTTAGTAGAATCATATGGGGTTTTAATTTACTAAAATAGGGCATAATCCAGCCCGAAGCCAAGGCCAAAACAATGAAAGGAAGGGCCATTCCCAATGTGTATACTAATGTTAACACGGCTCCTTGCCAAGCACCATTGCCACCTGAAGCTGCTAGGGCCAAGACTGAACTTAAGACTGGTCCGATACAAGGGGTCCAACCAAAACTAAAGGTTATCCCAAGCAAAAAGGCTGACAGATAGTGATTCGACTTAGATTGTTTGAAGGTGACTGTCTTTTGAATCTCCAGTTTATTGAAATGCAAGATTTCCATCTGGTGAAGCCCTAAAAGAATAATGACTATTCCCATAGCATAACGAAACCAGTCTGCATATAGCATATACCCTAGGAATCCAGCTCCAAATCCCAAAATAAAGAAAATAAGGGAGATTCCTGCAATAAAGTACAAGGTCCGAATTAAGCCTGACCATGCAACGTCTCTTCCAAAAAAGCGAAAGCTTTTCGAATTTCCCTGATCATCCAGTAAAATACCAGCATAGACAGGTAGCAAAGGAAAGATGCAGGGTGAAAAGAAGGACAGAATACCTGCTAAAAAAACGGATACTAGAAATATAATCGACTCCAACGAATTACCTACTTTCTCAAAATTCTAATCCTATTTTACTACAAAAGAATAAATTTGTAAGAAGTCTGCTACGCTTATTTATTTTGACTAAATTTGACACAAAGAAAGGAGCTAAGCTCCCTTTATCTTAATACGTTCCTTCTTCACCTTGACTAGTCAAGATAACTGGACCGTCTTTGGTAATCACGAACTGGTGTTCATATTGGCAAGATAGGCCGCCATCAATAGTCTTATGAGCCCAGCCAGTCTTCATATCTGTATCAATTTCCCAGTCACCAGTATTGATCATGGGTTCAATGGTTAGTACCATTCCTTCACGGAGACGGAGTCCACGGCCTGCAATACCGTAGTTAGGAACCATTGGCTCCTCGTGCATTGTTGGACCAACACCATGACCAACCAAATCACGTACGACACCATAACCGCGACTTTCAGCGTATTCTTGAATGGCCGCACCGATATCACCGATGCGATTGCCAACAACTGCTTTCTCAATCCCTATATACATAGCTTCCTTGGTCACGTCCATCAAGTTTTTCACTTCTTCAGACGGTTTACCAACCGCGTAAGCCCAACATGAGTCAGCTAAACCACCAGTATAACTTTGGGTGTATTTTTTCATTTGTTCAACATTGTTGAAGTTGAGTTTAGATACATTAAGATCGGATTTGGCAATCGGACCACCCAGTACCATGTCAACCTTGAGCAAATCGCCGTCTTTCAAGATGTAATGACGTGGAAAAGCGTGAGCTACTTCGTCGTTGAGAGAGCAACAAGTGGCATAGGGATAATCCATGACTGCCCCATCCACGCCAATCTGTAAAGGAAGGAAATTTTCCTCTTTACAACGTCGACGAACGTACTCTTCAACTTCCCACATATCAACGCCTGGCTTAATCAAATCACGTAAGCCGATATGGATACTTGCTAGGAAATCACCAGCCTTGTCCATGGCTTCGATTTCACGTGCTGATTTTAAAGTTATCATTTTTTCTCCTAGATTCTAATTAATTTTAACCGTAACATTTGCTTTTGAAACAATCTGATGCCCATGATAAATATCATAATCAATAATAGCTGAGCGTCTCGTGTGGTGAATAATCCGAGCCTGAATCCGCAGAGTATCATCTATCTGTACAGCCTGCAAGAAATAAATCAACATCTGTTCAATGATGAGATTACGTCCGCTATTGACAACGAGGTCTTGGGTCATATGGTTGAGGATTTCAGCCAAGACTCCATTAGCAAGGACACCATTTTTCTCCAACATAAAAGGTTCAACAGTAATGACGACTTCATCATGATGATAGGATAGTTTTTGCCCGATTTGCTCTGAAAAAGTTGGCAAAGCTGATACTTGAGAACGGCTCATTTTTTCCATGACATCTCTTCGTGTTACGACCCCAAGTAGAGTCTGGTTACTTCGAACAACGGGAACCATCTCAAAGTCTTCGGCTATCATTCGTTGACTGACATTGGCAATATTAGTCGCTAAACCTGTTACGAAGATACTTCGCGTCATCACCTTGTCAATCGTTGTGTTGGGGGATTTATCTCCTGCGTCACGCATAGTAACAACTCCAACAACCACTTGGTGTTGGTTAATGACTGGGAAACGACTACTTCTGTTCTTACGGACCAAGTCTAGATAATCTTTGACCGTATCCGTTTCTCTCAAAAAACCATACTCATGACTGGGACGATAGAGTTTTTCGACTGTCAGAATATCGGTTTTGATTTGAACATTTGAGAGGGCTTTGTTAATCATGGTCGCTACTGTAAAAGTGTCATGTTTACTCCTCAGAACTGGAATCCCTTTTTTATTAGCCAACTCAAGAACATCGTCCTGGACATGAAAACCACCTGTCACAAGAACCGCATTTTCATTTTCCAGCGCTAAAAGTTGAATGCGAGTGCGGTCTCCTACGATCAAAAGACCACCATCATGGAGATAAGACAGGATATTTTGCTCTGTCATAGCCCCAATGGAGAATTTGCTAAATTCTCTCTCCAACCCTTCCTGACCAGCTAAAACTTCAGAGGAGGTAACTTCAGCAATTTCAGCATAGGTTAGCCTCTCAATAGCCACCTTCTGGGACTTGACCCGTATAGTTCCACTACGTGGCCGAGTTTCAACGATGCCACGATTTTCAGCTTCTTTGATAGCTCGGTAGGCGGTTCCGTCACTAACACCTAGGTGATTGGAAATACTGCGTACACTAACTCTCTTTCCAATTGGCAACTCTTCCAGATAGGACAAAATTTCCTGGTGTTTACTCATTGAATTCTCCTTTTATGTATCGAAATTCAAGATAGTCCCTCATTTTTCGTGTATAACGATCGCTCCCCTTAAACTGTCGGACGAGACTAAAGCCCGATTTTAAGGCTACTTTTTGACTAGCTTGATTCTCCAAATGAGTGATGATGGATAATTGTTTTAAACCAAATTCTTCAAATGAAAGCTGACATAGTTTGGTAACTACTTCTGTCATAAAACCTTGTGACCAAGAATCTTTTTTTAAAAAGTAACCAATTTCTGCTTCTTTTTTGATTTCGTCAATCTTTTCAAATTTAATGGAGCCAATCATTTCCTGATTTCCTTGGAGACAAATTGCCCAAACACCCAGAGGATTCTTCATAAAATAGTTAGCAAGGGCGTACTGACTTTCTTCCAAACTTGCTTGACTGGGAAAAATAAACTGTAAATTCTCAGGGTTTGAAGCAATCTCGAAAAACGCTTGACTGTCACTAAAAAAGAAAGGACGCAAATACAAGCGCTCCGTTTCAAAAAAAGAAAACATTGCTAATTTGGTCCAAATATTCATAATCACCTCAACGGCTTAGTCTTCAACGAGTGTAATATCCGCTCCAAGACTACGCAATTTTTCAATAATATCTGAGTAGCCACGAAGGATAAACTCAATATTCGTAATTTCAGTCTGGCCTTGAGCCATCAAGCCAGCGATGACAAGTGCAGCACCAGCTCGCAAGTCTGTAGCTTTTACACTTGCCCCGTGTAACTTACGACCACCGTTGTAGATAATGTGATCGTTTGTAGTCGTAATGTCCGCATCCATTTTTGATAACTCAAAGACATGGTTAACACGTTTCTCATAAATCGTATCAATAATGGTTCCACGACCTTGGGCAGTTAGTAAAAGTGGCGTGATAGGCTGTTGCAAATCAGTTGCAAAACCAGGATAAGGAGCTGTTTTGATATTGATGGCCTTCAAATCAGACTGTTCTTCAACGAAGATACTGTCTTCTGAGACCGTCATACGAACGCCCATTTCCTCGAGTTTGGCGATAAAACCTTCAAGATGCTCATAAAGAACGTTGTTAATACGAATTCCTTTACCAACCGCAGCAGCAAGCGAAATATAAGTCCCAGCTTCAATACGATCTGGAATAACCTGATGACGCGTTCCATGAAGTTTCTCGACACCATCAATAATGATAATATCAGTTCCTGCACCACGAATATGGGCCCCCATATTGTTCAAAAGGGTAGCGACATCAATAATTTCCGGTTCACGAGCCGCATTTTCAATAACAGTGCGTCCCTTAGCTTTAACTGCAGCAATCATCGTGTTAATCGTTGCACCAACGCTGACGGTATCCATGTATATACTTGCGCCATGAAGCCCCTTACCTTGGGCAGATAAATTCATATTATCTCCCTCATAGCTGACCTTAGCACCCATGGCTTCAAAGGCTTTTAAGTGAAGGTCAATCGGACGAGGCCCCAGATCACATCCACCAGGAAGTCCAACTGTAGCTTCACCAAAGCGACCTAAAAGACTTCCGTAGAAATAATAAGAAGCACGCAAGCTATTAATCTTGCCATAAGGCATAGGAATGTTTTGAACACCTCTTGGATCAATCTCCAAGACATCGTCATAACGCTTAACAGTCGCCCCCATAATTTCCATGATTTCGACAAGACTAGCAACGTCTGAAATATCTGGAACACAATCTAAAGTGACAATATCATCTGATAAGATAATAGCTGGAATAAGCGCTACAACACTATTTTTAGCACCACTAATGGTGATCTCACCTTGCAATGGACGTCCACCATTGATGACAATTTTTCTCATGTTTTACTCTTTCAAAATTTACTAAAAAGGTCTTTTCGGTCTATTATACCATAATTTTCAGTTTTTTCCCATTCCTATTTACTAAATACCATTCCATTTTGATAAAAAAAGACCCATCCCTCAAGCTTTTCAGCTTGAAATGATAGGTTTTTGTGTTAGATTAGCGTACAGTGCGGATGCGCATTGTGTTTGTACGAACAGCTTCGCCAAGTGGTACACCTGCAACGATAACAATATCATCACCAGATTCTACCAAACCTTGCTCAACTGCAATTCTTTCAGCGAGATCAAACATATCATCAGTGTTTGATGGGCGATCAGTGGTTACTGGAATAACTCCCCAGTTAAGCATCAAACCACGCTGAGTCAATTCATCGAAAGTGATTGCCAAGATATCAGCATCTGGACGGTATTTAGAAATCAAACGAGCAGTGTGACCTGTCTTAGTAAGAGTAACTACCAACTTGATATTCATAGAATTTGTCGCATCCTTAACAGCTGAAGCCATAACCTCAGTCTTAGAATTACGTGACAAGTTAACAGATGACAAGCGACCGTATTCTTTTAAAAGAGTTTGAGCATTCTTGTCAATAGTTGCCATCGTAGTAACTGACTCAAGTGGATATTTACCATTTGCAGACTCACCTGAAAGCATTGTAGCGTCGGTTCCGTCGATAACAGCGTTAAACACATCTGATACTTCTGAACGCGTTGCACGTGGTTTTTCAGTCATAGTTTCAAGCATGTTTGTTGCTGTGATAGCGACTTTACCAGCTGCATTTACTTTTGTAATAATCATTTTTTGGTAAACTGGAACCATTTCGAATGGTACTTCAATACCCATGTCACCACGGGCGATCATGATACCGTCAGCAGCTTCAATGATTTCATCCAAGTTGTCAATACCTTGTTGGTTTTCGATTTTAGCGAACAATTGAACGTGACCGTTACCAGTTTCTTCACAGATTGCACGAACTTCGTTAACGTCTTTTGCAGTACGTACGAATGAAATCGCGATGAAGTTAATACCTTGTTCAAGACCAAAGCGGATATCATCGTTATCACGTTCAGCAAGAGCTGGGAAAGGAATTTTAGTGTTAGGGATGTTTACACCTTTTTGTTTAGCGATAACACCGTCATTTTCAACTTCAACGATGAATTCACGACTTGCATCGTCTTTTTCTACAACGCGAAGACCCAATTTACCATCGTCAACCAATACTTGGCGACCAACTTCAACGTCATCATAGATGTCAAGAGCACCAGCAACGTTCAAAGCAATCACTTCACGAGTTGATTTGATTCCTTGTTTAGTTGCAACACGGATTTTTTCACCAGTTTTGTATGAGTACTCTTTAGCTTCACCTTCGAACAATTCAGTACGGATTTCTGGTCCTTTAGTATCAAGAAGGAAACCAACTTTTTTACCTGCAAGTTTTTCGGCAAGTTTAACAGTTGCCATACGTTCACCTTGTTCTTGGTGGTCACCGTGTGAGAAGTTGAAACGGAAAGTGTTAGCTCCCGCTTCAATCAATTTAGCAATGTTTTTTGCTGAAGCTTCAACGTCAAGTTTTTCACCCCAGTATCCGTCTTCACCGAATTTTTTACCACCACGGATTTCAACCGCAGGACCTAAAGTTGCAACGATTTTTACACGTTTGTTCATGATTTTTGTGACTCCTTTATATAATTCGACCTTTTATGGTCATGTTACCAAATTAATGAAAGTTGATTAGGACAAGCTCTTGTTCAAAGCAGAAAGTTCAAGATCAGCTTTATGAGGGTTGTTAACAATAATCTTACCTTCTGCAGTTAAGCTAAACAAAGCTCCTTCTTCTGCTGTACCAAGAATTGGATTTTCAACCATTTTTTCGTTACGGATACCAACAGCGACACCACCGATTCCTTGTTTAAGGAGTTTAACAGCGTGTGCCCCCATGCGTGATGCCAATACACGGTCACGCGCAGTTGGTGATCCACCACGTTGGATGTGACCAAGTTCTGTTACACGAAGGTCACTAGTGTCTCCTGCTTCTTTTAGTTTTTGACCAAATTCAGCTGCTGACATAACACCTTCTGCCAAAACGATAATGTTGTGTTTTTTACCGTGCTCATAACCAGCTTTGATACTAGCTACGATATCTTCCATCTTGAAGCCTTCTTCAGGGATGATAATTTCATCAGCACCAGTTGCGATACCAGCCCAAAGAGCGATATCACCAGCGTTACGTCCCATTACTTCAACAACGAAAGTACGACGGTGACTTGATGATGTATCACGAATCTTATCAATCGCATCCATTGCAGTCGTAACTGCAGTATCAAATCCGATTGTAAAGTCAGTACCTACGATATCGTTATCGATTGTACCTGGAAGTCCAATAGCAGGGAATCCATGCTCAGTCAAGCGCATAGCTCCATGATAAGAACCATCACCACCGATAACTACGACTCCTTCGATACCGTGTTTTTTCAATTGCTCAATCCCTTTAAGTTGACCTTCAAGTTGTGCAAACTCAGGGTAACGAGCAGAGTGAAGGAAAGTACCACCACGAGAAATGATGTCTCCTACTGAAGCAGCATCAAGTGGATAAATTTCACCGGCAACCATACCAGCGTATCCATCATAGATACCAAAAACTTCCATTCCTTCTGAGATTGCTTGGCGAACTACTGCACGGATGGCAGCATTCATACCAGGGGCGTCTCCACCACTGGTCAAAACAGCAATACGTTTCATTTGGTTATGCTCCTTTTTCTTTTAACATTCTTACTGATTATACCACATTTAAATCGAAAATTCTTCTATTTTCCGTATTTTTAGCGATAAATCGTTTTCATAGCAATTCCCTCTAACTTTTCCTCTAGAGCAGAATCTTTTCTTACAAAATGTTGTGTAGAAACAACCGTTTTTCCTTCCTCTTCATACCTGATAATGACAGGGATTGGGCCTTTGTATTGTTCTAGGATATTTGAAATCTCTTTATCGTATTCATGATTTTTAACTTGAATCCAGAATCGTTCCGCCACTGCTTCTTTCAAATCTTGTGCAATCATTTGCAGACGACCATCTCGAGATTGAACTTTGCCATTGATGTAGTAAAATTTCCCTTCGGATAAAATGGAAGCAAATTTTCTATATTGGTCTGAAAATACAGTTACATCCAACCGAGACTTACTGTCATGAACTTGTAAAAAGGCCATAGTCTCGCCTTTTTTGGTTCGAATCACTTTTATTTTTTGTACTTCAACTAGGAGAGTGGCTTGAGCTCCCTCCGTTAGATTAGCGATTGGCGTCGTCGGATACAGGGCTTGTTTGGCAAGAGTTTGGAGAGGATGGGGACTGATACCTACACCAATGAGTTCCTGCTCCTTGTAAAATTTCTCTGCCTCTGTTAAATCATCAGCTTCAGTCCAACTATAATTTGTATCCGCAAAGAGTCCACCTAACTCCTCAACAAAGACAAATAAGTTTGGTAGGTTCACTAAGATTTTCTGGCGATTCTTGTCAAATTCATCAAAAAGTCCTAGTTCAACCAAAGGCGTCAAAAGCGACAATTTCTTGTAATTCTTGGGAAGACGTGTGACAAAATCTTCAATGCTTGAGAAAGGACGATTTTCAATAATCCAGTAAGACAAATCTCTTGGCATTCCCTTAATGGCTTTTAGACCAAGATAGATTTTCTTCTGAGCAATTTTATCATGATAGGGAATGCTGTTTATTGCTAAGGGAGCTACTTCAAAGCCCATCTGCAATGCATCCACAATGTAATCACTACTAGAATAATTCAACATAACTTGAAAGAAAATAGCAGGATAATGTGTCTTGAAATAAGCAAGCTGGAAAGCCAGCGCTGAGTAGGCATAAGCGTGGGATCGGTTGAATCCATAGCCTGCAAACTTTTCCATCACTGCAAAAACTTGGTTGGCTTTCTCTTCTGAATGACCGAGTTTTACTGCACCAGCGATAAAATCTTCCTTCATCAGATGCATCTCTTTTGCATTTTTCTTGCCCATAGCTCGTCTGAGAATGTCAGCTTTACCAAGACTGAAACCTCCAAAGCGCTGAGCTACCTGCATGACCTGCTCTTGATAGAGCATGATACCGTAGGTTGATGAAAGGATGTCTTCTAAGACAGGATCTAGTACCGTCACCTTTTCTTTACCATGCTTCCGAGCGACAAAATTATCAATATAATCACTTGCCCCCGGTCTGTTCAGCGAGGTTGTGGCTACTACCTCTTCAAAGACTTGCGGCTGAACACGTTTCAAGAGTCGAATGGCGCCAGGTTGTTCAAATTGGAAAATCCCCTTGGTATTTCCAGCAGCAAAGAGGGCCAGAGTTGCCTTGTCTTCCAAGTCAATCTCTTCGATTTTTAGATGAATACCTTCTGACTCAGCCAATAATTCCTGCATTTTTTGTACGAAAGTCAGGTTACGTAAACCGAGGAAATCCATTTTTAGAAGTCCATTAGCTTCAACACCATGAGCATCATACTGGGTGATCAGCATATCCTCACCGTATTTGAGTGGGATATAGTCTGTCAGGTCTTGGTCGCTCATAACGACTCCAGCCGCATGGATAGAAGTCTGACGAGGATACCCTTCAATCTTTCGAGCAATCTCAAAAGCTTTTTGATATTCCATTTTGCTATTGATGGCCTGCCTAAACTGTAGATTCTTTTCATAGGCTGTCGTTAGCGTATCTCGAAAACTGATTTTTTTCGTAATATTGGTTAATTCGTACTCAGGGACACCATAACGTTTGAAAACATCACGAATTGCCTGTTTTGCTCCAAAAGTCGAATAGGTAACAATCTGTGCCACATGTTGACTACCATACCGATCACGAACATAGCGAATGAACTCCGGCCTATAAAGGTCAGGGATGTCGATATCGATATCAGGCATGGTGTAGCGCTCACGATTTAAAAAGCGTTCGAAAATCAAGTTCTTTTCAACCGGATCAATTCCTGTAATATCCAGTGAGTAAGCCACCAGACTACCAACTGCAGAACCACGCCCCATTCCCATATAATATCCTTGGGAACGTCCAAAACGGAGCAAATCCCAAACTACAAGGAAATAATCGTCAAAGCCCATATCATGAATCACAGCCAATTCCTCATTCAGTCGCTCATGGTAAATAGCTGAGGTCAACCCCTTGTCACTCAAGCCTTGCTCAGCCCTCTCTCGAAGTTCTTCTACTGCTGGTCTTTCAGGATTAAAGCGAGGAAGTTTTAAACTTGGGTCGATTTGATAGCTTACATTCTCTATCAAACCTTGGAGATTGGCAAGCGCCTGAGGGAAGCGATTTTTAAACCGTGCTTCCAAGTCTGAGGCAGGTAAAAAAATCCCTTGTTGTGAATGCAGATCCACTTCTCTCAGACTGACATTGTCCTTGACTGCTGATAAGATTTGTAAAACTTGAATATCTTCTTTTTCAAAAGAGTTGACCTGATAGAGTGGAAGAATTGGTCTAGTAAAGACTTCTTGAGGAGTATCTAGACTGACACCGATAAAATAATCGTGCCCCAAATCTAACTGTTCGATTCCCTCAAAATAGGGAACAATAATAGCAACATCTTCGAGGTGGGAGGTGAAGTCAGACCAATTTTTCCGTCCAGTCATTTTTAAAGTGGATAACTTCATCAACTCTTGATAACCTTTAGTGGATAGGGCTAGAAAACGTAGAGAGAGATTCTCCTCATCTTTGACCAAGGTCATTTCTAAACCAATTAAAGGCTGAATGCTATGCTTACGAGTTGCTTCTAGAAAATGATAGGCTCCATAGAGATTATCCACATCCATGATAGCAAGGTGAGAATAGCCGTATTCTTTAGCCATTTGTAAATATTTTTCAATCGAAACCACACTTTCCATAAAACTATAAACAGTCTTGGTGTCGAGCTGTGCAATCATTTCTTCTCCTCCTTGCTTTCGTTTTACTACTATTATACCATTTTAAGCTGGATATTGAAGCAACTCTGCACTTTCTTTTCAATATCCTCAGTTACAAACTTCTTCTCTTCTTAGTGTTAAATTCTTCACTTTTCAAAGGAAGAAAATAAAAATTAATATTATATAATAGTTTTAAATGTAAATTTAGATATATTTATACCAAACGAAGAATAATAAAGATAGGATTTATATGCAGTTTTACATATAAAAATCTCTAGAAAAAGGCTTACTTCTATAGTATTTATTCAGTATTTTATAATAACTTACCAAATAGATATGCTGGTTTAAGAAATTTATTTCATTTAAGTTTATTTATTCCATTTTTCCCTCTTTTTTGATATAATAAATTTAGTTGTTTTCAAAGGAGAGAAACATGCGTTTTAATCAATTCAGCTATCAACCAACCACTAGTTCTCAACGATTTGAGGAATTAGAAGGTCTTGGTCTAAAGCTGTCACCCCAACTGTCCTTAAAAAGACAGTTTGAAGATTTCATTCGTTGGAGTTTTTTCACTTATTCTAACACGGATTATGCCTTGTCGACTTTGGCTGCGGATAAAGAAACAGATTTAGTAACTTTTTTCCAGTCAGACCGTGAGTTAACTGCGGAGATTTTCTACACAGTAGTTTTTCAACTTTTAGGATTTAGCTATCTTGTTGACTTTGAGGATGCCGAACAGTTTCGTAAAGAAACTGGTTTTCCTATTGTTTATGGAGATCTCATTGAAAATCTTTATCAGTTACTCAATACGCGAACGAAAAAAGGAAATACGCTCATCGATCAGCTTGTTAGTGATGGACTCATTTCAGAAGATAATCACTACCACTACTTTAACGGTAAGAGCTTGGCAACCTTCACTACTCATGATGTCATTCGTGAAGTCTTGTATGTCGAGAGTCGTGTGGATACTGATAACGACGGTCTCCCTGACTTAGTCAAGGTCAGCATTATTCGCCCGCGTTATGATGGTCAAGTACCTGCTCTTATGACTGCCAGCCCTTATCACCAAGGGACCAACGACAAAGCCAGTGACAAGGCTCTCTACAAAATGGAAGGGGAGCTTGAGGTCAAACTGCCCCACACCATTGAACTTGAGGAACCTAAGCTGAATTTAGTTGAACCTCATGGTCAAGCAGAAGTCGTCTCAGAAGCTGAAGAAAAGCTATCTCATATCAATAGCTCATATACTCTAAATGACTACTTCCTCCCACGTGGATTTGCCAATCTCTATGTATCGGGTGTTGGTACCAGGGATTCCCAAGGGCTCATGACCAATGGTGACTACCAGCAGATTGAAGCTTATAAAAATGTCATTGATTGGCTTAATGGTCGTTGTCGCGCCTTTACTGACCACATGCGGAATCGTGAGGTCAAAGCTGACTGGTCAAACGGCAAAGTCGCAACAACAGGTATTTCTTATCTAGGTACCATGTCCAATGGTCTCGCCACCACTGGTGTTGATGGCTTAGAAGTCATCATCGCAGAAGCAGGTATTTCCTCTTGGTACAACTACTATCGGGAAAATGGTCTAGTAACCAGCCCAGGTGGTTATCCGGGTGAGGATTTTGACTCACTTGCTGAACTGACCTACTCCCGCAACCTCCAAGCTGGTGACTATATTCGTGGCAATGAAGCTCATCAAGCAGACTTAGAAAAGGTTAAAGAGAAACTCGATCGCAAGACTGGTGACTACAATCAGTTTTGGCATGACCGCAACTATCTGCTCAATGCTCACAAGGTTCAAGCTGAGGTCGTCTTTACGCATGGTTCCCAGGATTGGAACGTCAAACCTCTTCATGTTTACCAGATGTTTCATGCCCTTCCTAGCCATATCAATAAGCACCTCTTTTTCCATCATGGTGCCCATGTCTATATGAACAACTGGCAGTCGATCGACTTCCGCGAGTCCATGAATGCCTTGTTAAGTATGAAATTGCTAGGACTTGACTCAAGCTATCAACTTCCGACTGTCATCTGGCAGGACAATATCGCACCGCAAAAATGGCAAGGTCTTGATAACTTTGGCAAACAGGATGAACTGCATACCTTCTCTCTTGGAACTGAAGAAAAAGTGATTCAAAACCAGTATGATCAAAAAGATTTTGATCGTTATGGAAAGACTTACCAGATCTTCAACACCGAACTTTACCAAGGTAAAGCCAATCAGATCACCATTGACCTTCCAGTAAGTCAAAACCTTCACTTAAATGGGCGAGTGGCGCTGAAACTTCGTGTCAAAACGAGTACGAACAAGGGGCTCTTATCAGCCCAACTGTTAGAACTTGGACAAAAGAAATATCTGCAGCCTTATCCAGCTGTTTTAAGTGCTAGAACCATTGATAATGGTCGTTACCACATGTTAGAAAATCTCTGTGAACTGCCATTCAACCCAAGTGCCCAACGTGTCATCACCAAAGGCTACCTTAATCTTCAAAATCGAACCAATCTCTTGACGATTGAAGAAGTCCAACCAAATGAATGGATGGACTTCAAGCTAGAGCTTCAACCAACTATCTACAAACTTAAAGAAGGAGATACTCTCCGTTTGGTTCTCTATACAACAGACTTTGAGATTACAATTCGAGATAATACAGACTATCAGTTGACTGTTGATTTAGCACAGTCTAGTCTTATCCTACCTTGTCAAAAGGTATAATCTACCAGACTTTCAATATGAAAGGATTCAAAGGAAAAGTCAATGAATTTGACCATTGAACTTCCTATAACAAAAGTTTTCCACTTGAACAGTCGAATCAAACATAAACTTTGTATCAAATCCACAGTTCATCTAAAAGCATTTTAGAAGCCCCTAGATAGAACTTGGACAAAAGATACTCCCCCTAACCAACATGTGTAACCATTTATCATATTCGCTACTAGACCACATGTTGGAAATCTCTGTGAATTAACATTTAGAGTGAATTCACAAAACGCCGTGACAAAAAGCTACCCAAATTGAATGATTCACTGTCATTAAAGAACATCAATGTAGATGAACGGATTGCTACCCAGTTTATCTGCACGCAACTAGTGACAAAGTTAAAAGAAGGAGAATCTCTCCATCTAGTTCTTTATCCTACTGACTGCGAAATCATCATACGTGACAATACCGCCTACCACCCGACTGACGTTATCGTTCAGTCCACGCTACTGTACCTTGTAAAAGGAGTACTTACTTTATGAACAAATCAGAACACAGACACCAACTTATCCGCGCCCTCGTTTCAAAAAACAAAATCCATACACAAGCTGAATTACAAGCCTTATTAGCGGAAAATGATATCCAAGTGACTCAGGCTACTCTATCACGCGATATCAAAACCATGAACCTTTCAAAAGTGCGCGAAGAGGATAATTCTTACTATGTGCTAAATACAGGGTCTATCTCCAAATGGGAAAAACGTCTTGAAAACTATATGGAAGATGCTCTTGTTATGTTGCGTCCTGTGCAACACCAAGTTATTTTGAAAACTTTACCCGGTTTAGCCCAATCGTTTGGATCTGTAATTGATTCCTTGGCCTTTCCAGATATCGTTGCAACCCTTTGTGGAGACGATGTCTGCATGATTATCTGTGAAGATGCTACAAAAGCGCAGGCTTGTTTTGAGAGTCTTAAAAAATATGCGCCACCATTTTTCTTTAGTGAATAAAACAAATCCCGTGATTAAAAGATCACGGGAATTTTTTATGGCTCTATAATATTTGTAGTGGGTAAATCCTCTATAGATATTATGGAGCCTATTTTTGTATAGAAAAAAAGTCCCAT